>JANXVH010000113.1 GCA_025351765.1 Pedobacter sp. | reverse complement strand
CGGTACTGGCGATATTACGCCTGATAGCGTAATGGTCAATAATCCGCAAGGCCAACCGGGCGGGGCCATTCGTTTTGTAGGTGATAGCATAACGGCGGGTCAGGGTGCATCGGTAGTCGGGAATAGGTATTCTACGTTGGTGGCTTTAGCTTTAGGCGCAACTGAACATAATTTCGGCGTATCCGGGCAAAAGGCAAGCGGTGTTAATCTCACTAATATACCTACAAAAGCCAGTACAGATAAATACCTATTTATTGGCTATGGCACTAATGAGGTTATAAACGGACCTACCACAACAGGTGAATTTAATACTGCAATGACAGCAATATTAAACGATGCAGTCGCCAAAGGTTGGACAGGTGCCGATATTGTTTTATTATCTACATATTATTCAACATTTACAACCGGTAATGATGCTGCCTTACGCGCAAATAACGCTGTTATTGCAGCATTGGCCATTGCTTACGGTGCTTATTACGTAGAGTGTTACGATAGCATCAGAAATTTAGTTGCTGGCGGGGTTACGGCAATATCAGCCGATAATATACATCCTAACGATATTGGTTATGTTTTAATTAAAGATGGCATATTGGGCGTATTACCCGCTGTTTTTGCCATCACCAACGAAAAGGAAGTTGTAAACGGCAATATATCTGTTAAGGATTTAAATTTAAGAGGTAAGCGGTCTATTTCGGGTAAATCAGCTCATAAATACCTATTAGGTATAGATGCAGCGGGTAATGTAGGTGCAGTTAATTCTATAAAGGACGGCATCGAATTAAACCAAGTGTTTTTGTCAGGGAACGTACAGCAAACGGGCGCTGCATTGCCAACGGGCTTTGATGTGTTAAAAGATTTCGCCATGAACTTGTACGCGCGGCTGTATTGGGCATTTAGTGCGGGTGTTTATGCTTTTATAGGCGTTGATAATTTGCTAAACATTACTTTATCCACTAATTATTCAGCTTCTACCATAAAGCTTCAAACAGCTGCCGGGGATGCATTAACAGCTAATCCCGATGGTAGTATAGACATTCCGTTTTTTATAAATTTTGAAAATAATAAGTACATCAAGGGGCATGGCGGTTTAACCTCCAATAAAATGACTCCGATTACGGCAGCCGGGCACATGGAGTTTGAAGTTGGATATACAACAGGTGTGTATAATTTTTATACAAGCATGGGTACCACAAACGATAGGGTATTAGCTTTTAGTATAGATCAAAACGGGAGGGTAATATTAGCTACCACAAAGGACGGTTTTTTGAATGCTAAGCTAACAACTACGCAAAGGGATGCTATATCATCACCGCCTGAAGGTTTGGAAATATATAACACGACACTCCATAAAAAACAGTTTTACAATGGCTCTGCCTGGGAAACGATAACAAGCGCATAAAAAAAGCCCCTTTAAATTTATTTTAAAGGGGCTTTATTATTTGAATAGTATTGTACTACACGTTCATTGAATTGCAATAACACCCATAATGCAAAGTTGATTATTTTAGCAATTGCGTACAGAAAAATGGTACAAGTGGATTTATTTTTTGGTACAAGTGGATTTTGCGATTTTAAAAGACTTCTTAAATTCTTGAACTGCAGATGACCGGGGAGTGTCGCATTAATCTCGTTAAGCTTAAAATAAAGGCCTTTGTAAAGTGTTTCTATCACAAAAGGATTGAAAATGATCCGGCAGGTCAGCTCATCTACCCAGTAAAATGGTTTCGATCTTGTTTTGCGGAAGTCGGAATCAGACAGGGCCTCTGTATTTTTAATGATCAGTTTTTCGAGAAAAGCGATGTTGTCGGCCAAGTGTTCATCCTTTTGCACAACGATATCCGTTTGCGCTTCCCGTTGATTTTTCAAAGCGGATAAGGTGAGGGGAATGACCTTTTTAAGATAGGTTTCCCAATCCGGCACATGATAATAAGCAAGAAAAGCTTGTAAAAGCGGTTGCATCCGTTCTTGTGATGCTAAAAATTGAAAGAGCGATACCGATTTGATCAGCTGGCATGCCCAAAGTTCGGCGATGGAATAATTGATCAGTTCGCTATAAGCAAAGGATTGTGTCAGATTCCATAAAGGATAGCGAAGTAAACTCGTGATATGTTCGGTTGTCGGGCCGGACTGCTCCTGTTTTCTCGTGTTGATCTCATTTTGTACTAGTACTGCTTTGATAATGCTCACTTCAATTTCTACGTGAGTTTGTGTCTCTGTATCATCCAGGTGGTCATAAGCATATTCAAACAGTAGTAATGCAGTTTGCGGGCTGATCAGGCGAACCTTTTGTTCGGAGCTGTTTTGCAATGCCTGTATCCGCTTCCAGAGGTCATTTACGAACTCATTATTTTCCGGGCGGAATTTAGACAACAGTTCATAAGGGCTGGCCAAAACAGATTTCCTATTGTAAAATCCAAGAAAAAAGGCTGCTATCTGTAATAATTTGTCCCGGCTGATGCCGGTCAGGAGTGCAGGAAGTTCTGGAATATCTCCATCATACAAAGCGCCATACTCGGCCAGAATTTCAAAAGTAAAAGGGTTTTCCGACATAGGTCATAAAATGGTTTAGGTCAAGCGTTCTATACTTTGAAAGCACAAGAACGGTGGTCACAATTCTTGAACTCATCTATAACTGCTTTAAAGCTGTTGAGTAGTTTATTCCATGCATTTTTGATCGAGGCTAAAATTGGACGATGCTTATTTGGGGAATGGGAAATCCTATTCCCAAATGCATTTGTTCAAGAGTTAATGGTCGGTATAGTTGCGTACTGCTCATAAATCATCTAATTTAAGAAATAAAAGGCCATTAATGGGATTATTTCCGGCAAATGCAATTGAAACTACAAGTTAGACTTAACTGAATTCCGTTAGACAACGGCCTGCGCTTTGGGCACAACCAAAAAAGTTCCTACCCTGCGAAAGCGTGGCAGAAATTTAAGGGTAAGTGAGCGAAAGTGCAGATGTTGCCATTGCGTCTGTACCTGGTGAGTGAAATGAGGTGCGCGTTAGCGCGCTAAATGAAGCAAACCTGCTTGAAACACATCTTCGGCATAATTATTCCCATTAATTGCGTAGACAATGTGAAAAACTTATTCCTATTCTGAATGCCAATTTGAAAGAAAGGAATTATTTTTAACAAATGAGTATCATTAGCTACGAACATCCGGAAGAAATAAAAAACGATCCCGTTTCTTACGAAGGGAAATCTTATCCTTATAATCTGGTATCGGATCATCGTCGCTTTGAAGAACTCATCTACAGCATCTATAAAATAAAGATCGCCCGTTCGGAATTTCTCCCGTATGATACAATTAGCCTGATGAATGGTGTACGTGATGAAGGCCGTGACTGCGCTCTTTTAAAAGATGGCTGGAATTACGGGCTTATTCAATGCAAAAAATATGAGAAAAGCCTGAGCAAAGATACCTTCGGGAAAGAGATTACAAAGTTTGCTTTATACAGCCTGCTCAATCCCTCACTTATATTTGACCGCAACCAGTTTGAGTATTATATCGCCGTGACCACCGGCCTGGCCAATGACTGCTCCAGTTTTATTGATGAATTTAGCCACAAAATTGCTGACGAACCGAAATTGGCGGCTTGGATCAATGACTGCCTGAAAGCTCCGACGCTGACACCGTTAAAGGTCGAGGACCAGACAGAAAAAGTAATCAGTATATTATCGGCTATCAAAGTAAAAAAAATCCTGCCTGCGGACCTGGATATTTTACTTGCTGAGTCGGTGGTGGAACATATCACACCGCTGTTTTTTAAAGTCAGGGCGATAACGGATAACAGCCATATTATTGAACTAAAAAACGAGTTCAGGCGTTTTGTCGACAAAACATTGGATAAAAACGAGATCGCCTTTGAACTGCAAAAAGGCTCAGGCAGCCTCCGGTTTCAGTCCAATGAACTCGAAGAGATTCCGGACTCCCATATTGATCGCCCGGAAACAATCCAGCTGTTGGATTGGATCGGAAATGCTCCTGAAAAAGACAAAATTGGCAGAGACAAAAATATCTGCCTTCTTGCAGGTGATGCAGGTATCGGTAAAACCGTCATCCTGAAAGATCTTTATGATGAGCTTTCTGAACAGAACATCCCGGTATTGGCGCTTAAGGCTGACAAGCTCTATCCTGCCAACATGCAGGATCTACAGGCCAAAGTCAACCTGTCCATACCCGTTTTTGATTTTATCGAGCAATGCAAACAAAACTTTGATACCACGGTCATTCTGATCGACCAAATCGATGCTTTATCACAGTCTATGTCATCGGATCGGAATTACCTGCATGTGTTCCGGCAGTTGATCGATAACTTTACTTACGATAGCAATGTGCGGATAATCATTTCGGTCAGGACCTTCGATCTCGAATATGACCCGTCCCTAAAGATCTACAAGGACATCAAAAAGATCAAGGTTGGTCTCCTTCCGGAAACAGTTGTCGAAACGCAGTTGCAGAAATTGCAATTTCCAAAAGATGCTTTATCGCCCAAACTTCTGCTACTGCTAAGGACACCGAATAACCTGAACATCCTTTCCATCGTCTATGTAAAAAGGACAGGCCCATTCTCAGGCCTTACCTCCATTCAGGGATTGTATTCTGAACTCTGGTTACAAAAGATTGTCAACACAGCCAATCCTTGTATCCAGGCGGAACAGCTCAAATGGCTTCTTTATAAAATTGCCGACAAAATGTTCGCAGAACAAAATATTCATGGAGGAGGTTTGTCGTTCGACGAACCTGAAAACCGTCTTTTTGGAGCATGCTTATGGTAATGGCTGGACGGCAACGATTGTAAAAAACGGCTTGCTGGATTTTTTGAAGGAACAGCCGGTGCCGAAAAAAAAGACGTTCCTCCGGACCTATTATCTTAAATGTTTTCCGTTCAAAAAGCAACCGGACCAAATAGCCGAAAACTATTTCAGGCACATTGGACAGCAATACCTGCGCAATCGAATGTCCGATAGATCAGACGTAATATTTGACTTTGTAGCCAGCATCAGAGATCAAGACCTGCTTCGCTGGCTGGCCTTCACGTTAAATAATTGGGACGACCCAAGAGCGATTCAATTGTTTAAACGCTGCGATAACTTTTATGAGGTTGATCCGTTCGGCTATTTTCATGCATTAGAAAACATGCTCGATGACATGCCTGATTTTGCATATGAGCAAGTTAAAGACCTTTTGTTTACGGAAGATTATTACAAAGACGACCGCAGAAATGACCATCATACCGAAACAAAGCTAGTCAAAGAATTAACTAGTAAGATGCCTTTCGTTGTGGCTGGTCAGTTACTCATCAATCTTGACGCCCAAATCAACAATGAGCGGTACGAGGATCTCGATTTCAATGGAGATTTCAAATATAAGGGCGTTTACCTCAACGAAGACGCAGATGCAGATAACCCAGGACTGCTTTATAAACTTTTGGGGAGCTGTTTGAGAGTGGGTGCTGCCGAGCGTCACTCGATCTTTCTCAAATTCATCGCTGACTTTAAAAACAACATCAACGAAAGTTACCTTCGGCTTTTGATCTTCGCTTTTGGTGCCGATCCTAAACAGTACGCGTCCGATGTTTCGGAGTTGCTGACCCATTTGCTCCGAATCGAAATGCTGTATCACGAAGGAAAGCTGAACGTGGAGTTCCGCACACTTTTTGAAAAATCATTTCCGCATTTTACGGAATATGAAAAGGCAAATTGCTTAGCGTTGCTTAAGCAGCTCAAAATCAAAAAAGAAATTTTTGTTTTCCAGCGCAACGTTAAAACGCAATATCACCTGAGCTGGGGGCTGACCAAGTATTTTTTCCTGAAACGGTTGCCTGTGAATATCATCATGGATGATAAAGAGTTGAAGAACACTTATCAGGAGTATCAAAGAAAATTTGGAGAAAAGGCGGATACGATAAGATACCAGTCAAACATTGCACAAGCTGTAAGAAGACCCTTATCACAACAGGCCTATCATAAGATGAGCCCGGCACATTGGATCAGTTCTTTTAAAAGATATAACAACAACGAACATAATTGGGATGACTACCTTAAAGGGGGGCTCGATGAACATTCCTGGGCTTTCAAAGAATACCTGGCCAAAAACCTCTCGCAGCAGAATATCGAATTGGTTGGAACGATTATCGAGGATGACGACATTCGTCCCACGTATAAAGTGCGCGGACTATATGGGTTGACCGAAGCTGAAATTGATGCTAAGACGCTTTTTCCACTCGTTGAAAGAGTCGTTGAAAAAGAACAGTACCGGGAGGATCAATCACTTTTCCTCTCTACGCTGGGTTACCTTTTTCATTATGATTGCTACAATGATAATCTTGTGAATTTTGTGATTAATGAAGCGGTTAATGGGGAGACACCAGATCACTGGAAAAAAAAAGAAAGCCATGATAAAACGTCGGTAAACGGCTTGGTCACGTCGGCCATTAACAGCAGCAAGGGAAGAGCTGCGGAATATCTATCCTATATCGCCGATAATAAATATCAGGACAGGATATTCAAGGTCATTGACCAACTTCTGGAAAATGGGGTTCCGCAGATCCGAGCAGTCATTTACTACCGCTTTGCGTATTTAATGCGCTCAGACAGCGACCGGGCATTTACCTTGTTCGTCAAACACCTCAACGAAGAAGAAAACGAAGATGTTTTGGCATCTGCCATTTGGTCGCTGCAATACCTCGCAAACTATGATTTCGACAAACTCCAGCCCATCTTTCAAAAGTTGATCCGCATAGAAAACCTAGGAGAGGAAGACAGCCGGGGCATATCTACCATCATCTTTATTTCGTACTTGAAAGGCAGGGAAACAGCAAAAAAGATTTTCAACAACTTCCTTACGATCAATAAAAAAACTCATTTTTGGGCGGTACATGAAGCACTCGAACATTTTTACCTGTTCCAGGATTCGCCTCAGAAATGCCTGGAAATCTTGTTCACAGTGCTGAAAGTCGCCGAACCCGAGGAAGATTCAGATGAATTAAGCTTTCAGCTCTATAAGCTGGAAAACATAAAATTCTCAGATGTGAAAGGATTATTGAATACTTTGATTGACACCAAGGGATTCCAGTTATCTGAAGAATTGACTAAATACCTGACCATATCCTGTAAGGACGAACCTTTTGGATGTGTCGATCTCTTCACTAAGGCAATTAGTAAAAAGAAAAACGCAACCCAAAAAGATCACTTCCGGGATAACGACCACGCTACCCAGTTTATTATTGCTGGTTTCAGTGCAATTAAAGGCAATGATCGCAAAAGCATAAGCTATCGCACTAAATTGCTAAAGTCATTTGATGCGATATTATGTGACTATCGCTTGAGGAACAAGGCAGAAGTAATTTTAGACGCCGTTTAGCATTGCGATCTAATAAAATATGATGAGTCCAAGGGTCAATGGAGGGCCTCGCTTTATTCCATTTAAAAGGCCTCAATGACGAATAGGGTGCAGGTCTAAATCCCTAACATATTATCACCCAAATTTTTCGCTTGCGTTCTTTTGCTTCTTTTTTTGTAAGAAAAGAAGTCCGGAAAGTCAAATGCTCCCGATTACATTTTAAAAAATCGACTCGTAATAATTTTCCTAAAATTTTGAAGTACCTGAGCAGTGAGTTTTCAATTCCTATTGACAGCATCAAATAGACGATGTTAACTGGACTAATTCCTTCAAATTGTATAGAAAATGAAATAAAAAAAACTAATATGATTCACCTCAATGCTATCAATAGTTAACCCTATTGGACTCGCACCAGGTGAGCATTTATGCGGAAAGTTCGGCTAGCGTTTTTAAATTTTCTATAAAATGGTTCGAAATATGTCAAGTCAGGGGACGAAATAGGCTAGTCATGTTGGATGTACGGCTGTCCGCAGACTGGGCTCAAACTATTTATTTATGAAGGCTGCCTCCTATTTTTTTAGACCTATAAACTAAAACTATGATAAGTCGTTAATTAAGCATATTGTAATTTTATGCTTTCAGACACCTACTTCAAATTCCGTGGACGCTTTGAGCTATTTCCTCATCGTTACGATATCGGCTGGCCAATATTTACAGACAGGGTTTTCGGTTTAAATTTCTTTGTGGATAAGATCTATAAAATCAGGGAAGATGAATATGCACCATTTTACAATCACCAATTAAATCATTACCTGGAAGGAAACGCTGGCCAGGAAGAAGCGTTTTTCAATCATGTTTATCATATTCTAACTGAACGAATCGGATACTATAAAGGTCTCAAACCATTTACTAGTGCATATGCCAGGGGATTGATTTTTACCGAAAAACTGGAAGTATTCCTGGTATTCCTTAAAACCATTGATCAATGGCATAAAACACAACCTTTGGAATCAGTTATCGCCGATAAAAATAAAATGATCGACCGGTTAGAGGCAAGGATCAAAGAATTGGAAAGCCAGGTTAAAGAAGCTGCTAAATATGAAGCTGGGGAAAAGATCGTCATCAGCAAAGACGGCCTGCCCGTGTTTATCGATTTGATCGACCAGATAAGGGAACTGAGGTTACCTAACGGCAATAAACTGGTAAACTGTCAAACAGCAAGCCCCTGGTATAAATTGATCGCCAAGAATTTCTTAAACGGTGATAAGCCCATAGCTATCGGCACTGCCCAGAACTATTTTCCGGCTGATAAAGACAACCCGCCACCAAAATATACGATCATTGCTAAAAAAGACAAACTCTTCAACATTACTCAAAAGCCTAAGAAATAGGCTTTTGTCTTTTTATCCGTGACCAAACGCCGCCAATGGTCATTCATTTCACCCCTTTCGCTTTCACATTTGCCTCCATACTGTTCAATGCCCCGCTTTGTATACGGGCATTGAACAGCTAACCTGTTATGCGCTATGATCAGCACCTATACCGGGAAGCTGCTTATCATAATCATTCATAGTAAGGATAAAGTTCCCTGCAATGTAAAGTACTTGCAGGTATTTGGAATGACGATTAAAACAAGGAGGAACAGATGAATGTGGAACTGATCACCAAAGAAGATTTACTGGAATTTAAAAGCGATCTGTTAAACGAGATCAAACGGATCATACAGCCGGGCCAAGCCAGTACAAAGAAATGGCTGAAGAGTGTGGAAGTTAGAAAGCTGCTGGGTATTTCGCCGGGCACGCTTCAAAACCTGCGGATCAACGGCACGCTGCGTTTTACCAAAGTTGGCAGCATCATGTATTACAAACTGGAAGACATCAACAAGATCCTGGAGGGTGAGGGCAAATGAAGTTGCAAAAGGGAATTGCTAAAGAACTGGCTGGCTATGCCATCCTGATTGAGCGTATGAAAAAAGACGGGCGGTTGTTGCCGACACATCTCAGTTTGTTCACGGGCTTATATGTTTGCTGGCAGCGGAATGGTTTTGTAAGCCCGTTTGGTGTGACCAGGAAAACGCTCATGGCGTTTTCCAAAGTCGCATCCATTGCAACGTATCACAAGTGTATCAAGGAACTCGATGAATATGGTTACATCCGCTATCAGCCGTCATACCATCCCAAGCTTGGCAGCCAGGTTTACTGGCCTGCCGGTTGGGAAGTGTAGCCCGATATTTTGTATCGGTATAGCTGGTTACTGCCGATATACGGATACGCAGATATGCAGCTGCACAGTTATATAAATCCGGTGCAGCGAATAGCTACACCGGTATAATTTGCTTCGCAAATGAGGGAAAAAGCACAGGTCGCTCCGCGAAAGCGGGGGGAGCGAGCGGAAGTCGGGCACACCCGACTTTTTCCGCCCGCCCTGCGGGGCAGAGCCGATTCGCGTATACCGGAGGTATACTTTACCCCCCGCTTAATACCATAGATAATGGTTTTGGTATACCTGGCGGTATACTGGGTTTTAAGTAATAATAGGCAGGATGACAAAGGATGAAAATGTAAAAACCATCAGGTTTCCGGTGAAAACAGATGAAAAGCTACAAACGATTGCCAATAAAAACGGGCTGACAAAGCTTAATCTTTTTATTTATATGGTGGATTATTTCTACAAGAGCAAGAAAGATCCGAGGGATTTGAACGATGATTTATTGAAGAACGCGATCAATAAAAAGACGGATAATATCGTGGCGTTTATCAAAACACAGGAACAGGAGTTATTGATCCCGATCAAGAAGGATGCGGAAAGGATGACCGCTAACCAGTTGAAGATCGTGGACTTTTTCAATAGGCATATCATTAAATATAATGAGGCACAAAGCGCAGCTTACCAGGACCAGTTAAAGCATATTGGACAGATCGCAGGGTACTTGAAAGAGCTGAATAAATTGCAGGTTGATAAATCAGTGTTGAAGAAGCGGTTTTCAGACCTATTGGAATTTTATATTAAGCAACGGGAACAGATGGGAACCTTTACCAAGCAGGCCGAAAAGGATGAACTGATCAAACATATCAGGGAGCAGGTTAAAAACCTGTAAGCTGCTGATTGAAGGAGCAAGCAGCAAAGCATGTTTGTTACGAATACCATTAAAGTATAAAAACGAAAGGATATCGAATTACTATGCATGTCAATATCACGAAAAGCGAAACCGGGAATAACAAAGGCAGCAGCGGACAGCTGGTGGCCTATCTGGAAAAAGAGAACAGGGTTGCAGAACAATTGAACAAGGATTATCAGCGGGAGTACTGGTTTAACCAGGAAAGTAATACCATACAGCCTTATGAAGTAAGGCAGAAGATTGACGGCAATATTGCCAAGCTATCGAAAGACGACGCGAAATTCTTCCTGATCAATATCAGCCCGAGTGAGAAGGAGATCCTTTTTTTGAAGGAGCAATATGGAGAGGATGGTGCTAAGGAACAATTGAAAGACTATGCCAACCTAGTCATGGATGCTTATGCAAAGAATTTTAAGCGCAACGGTGTTGATGGCAATCAGGACCTGGTTTACTATGGTAAGTTGGAGAACCACCGGTATTATACCTATAAGGATTTAGAGGTAAGAAAAGGCCGGGCAAAGAAGGGCGATATCAAACCGGGAGAGCAGATGCACGTACAGATCATTGTGAGCCGGAAAGATGCCAGTAACAGTATTAAATTGAGCCCATTGAATAATTCCAAGGGCACCAATGCGGAGCATAGCCAAAAGGTTGGGCAGTTCGACCGGGTTGCTTTTAAACAGGCTACGGAAAGCCTGTTTGACAAGACCTTTGGTTATGACAGGGAGATCGGGGAATCATTCCGTTACGCCAATACGTTGAAGCACGGTTCTTACGAGGAAAAACAGGAGGTCAAAGAACAACAAAAAGCGGAGTATACGATCAGGTTGGGAAATCAACAAGGTTATCAGGGTAAAGGCTTGTTGGATATTTTGTTAAATGAAGGGCATAACGTAGGGGGAGGTCCACCGACACCGGATGACTCTAAAAGAAAGAAGAAGAAAAAGAAACGGGGTTATTACCAGGGCCCGAGAATGTAGGGAGATTGCTTTTGTTTTTAGCCAGGTGATTTGCCTACGCAGCTGCGGCAGGTGGCTGCATTTCACCACGCGCTGCGCTCCGGGTTTCATTTCGCCATCAGCCTCTCTGCCGCACGTGCAGGAGTGTATTCGTTCCTCATACACACCTGCCTTTCCCGGCGCGCAATAGCGGTTAGTCACAGCACCGCGGTCACAAAATTAGCTCACGCAGGAAAACGGTAAAGGGTATATAGAACGGGGCAGGGTGTTTTGTTTTTTTATTGGGTTGCCCCGCCCTTGACCGTTTTCCTGCTTTAAGCTCCGGTTGTTTAAGCGGTGCAATGACCGGGTGTGTGATGTGTAAATACTAACTTTATAAAACTGCTGGATCTCATTAATTATTAATCGTAAACTGAAATGGCCCGGAATCGGAGGTATTTCCTTTTGAGTCGCGGGTAACAACTTTCCAATAATAGGTGATGCCTTTTTTTACAGGAAAACTTCCAACATCGGTATCAGTAATTTTACTTGAAAATAAGCCTGGCAAAGTTGTAGTGCCGAGATAAAAGTCGTAATTAACGATGTCGTTGTCAACATCGCTTCCTTTCCACGACACACCATAAGTGAGTTCAGGGCCTACGGTTATTACTGAGCCTGATGACGGAGAAATCGCCTCTGCCGGAAACGGCGCGTAAGACAAGATGCCTGGTCCTGAGTTATAGAATTTCCAGGTATCACTTGGCGTAGTAACTGAGGTATTTTTAGAGGATAAAGCAGTTACATACCAGGAGTATGGCGTATTCCGGTCCAAGGTCACTTCCAACTGAGTTTTAGTACTTGTCAACAGTGTTCTTACCTGAGTAAGCAGGTTAATATAACTGAAAGCATAACTATCAGCATTGGCGGCACTTGCCCATTTAAAAACTACTTTATTTTGTTTTGACGATACCACAGACCCCTGGTTACAAACTTCATCTCTTGCAGGAAATAACAACGAGGCTTTACCTGGCGCTGGTGCCGGATCAGGCACGCCTTTATTGCTGCTTTTACCACAGCCCGCGGCAACGAGGCCGATAGCTATAATTAAAATTAATTTCCTCATTTCTTGATGATTTTGTAAACTGATTCCCGGTTATCCATGGTCATGTTAAGGGAGTAAATTCCGCTTTTAAGTAACGTTAATTCCAATTGGATTACACCCGAGCAATTGCCGAGTTTCTGTTGGTATAATAACCGTCCATCTGCTATGTTATATATCTTTACTGTGCAGCTGGCCACTGCGACATCACCCAGATTTACATTCAAAATATCCTGGAATGGATTCGGATAGGGTGAAAGATTATCAGTAATACCAATAATCTTTTCAATAACACCCTGGCAGGGTTTATCTGTAGCCACCACCAACTTATTATTACCTTTTTGTAATGGCAACGTTATGGAACTCTCGCTGGTATTGTAACTTATGCCGTTTAGTTCAATCGCGTATTTATCGCTGCCATTTAACGCCAGGTTCAGGGAGCTGGTGCGTTTGTTTACTGTCGAAAATACCGAAAGGTCCTGTGGTTGGGAGATCACCAGCTCGAAGCATTGCTGGTAAGCCGTCTGCCCGGCCACGGTTATGCAGGCGCTGTAGGTGCCTGGCAATAAATTGCCGATAGAAACATCATTTGTGAAAGGGTATAATTGATTTAAACCACTCCCTGCTATGGAAACTGTGTAATTCAGGTTTTTTATGGCTGTAATATGGATAATTCCGTTGTTTTCACCTTTGCAGGTTACACTTGTTGCCGATACTTTAAAGTTATCTGCGGGTAAATCAAAAATGACCGTAATTACCACGGGATCGGACGTCAACGTAATACCACTATTGGTAACCTTTACGGTGTAGCTACCGGCCGTTGTAGCCAGGTATTTATCTGTTAGGGAAACTATCTTCCCGTCCTGTATCCATTGATAAGTGTTGCCCGTTGCGGTACTTGTTCCTAACATTACACTACCCCCTGCGGTAAAAGTGGTTTGGCCCAAAGGTGTTATAATTGGCCTTGTTAGAAATATAAATCCATCTGCCACTGCTTTGCCGTTTGGTGTAGATACATTCACGGCTCCGCTGGATCCCTTGCCGGTTATGGCGGTAATCCGGGTGTCAGAGTTAACTAAAAACGATGAGGCGGGTGTATTTCCAAAACTTATACCGGTAGCGGCTGTGAAACCTTGTCCGTTGATAGTAATCGTCGAGCCCTCTGCGGCTGTTGCAGGGCTAAATGAACTGATCTGTGTCGGTTTGAGAAATACAAAACCTTTGATACTACCCGTACCTGCCGGAGTTACGACAATTACATCGCCGCTGGCTCCGTTGTCACTAACAGATGCGGCAAGCTGTGTATCTGAGTAAACGCTAAACCCCGTTGCCTGCACCCCTCCGAAACTTACCGACGTTGCTCCGGTGAAGCCAGTCCCCGTAAGGTTTATCTTGATGCCGCCAGTTGCTTGCGTTGGTGTAAATGATGTAATTATTGGTGCGGGGGGTGTTACAAATGTTAATGTTGCAGCCGAAGTGGTAGTCCCACCGGGAGTTGTCAGGCTGATTTTCCCGGTTTTACTACCTGCATCAACAATCGCTATGATCTCGGTTGCCAAGGTAACAGCGAATGACCTGGCAGGTACACCGCCGAAACTTACTGCTGTGGCACCTGTAAAATTCACGCCTGTAATTTTAATAGTAGTGCCCGCAGGCGCAGTCGTCGGAGTAAAGGATATGATTGTCGGTACTGCGTTATAGATAAACGGTGTTGTTGAAACTGCTGTACCGCCAGGCGCGACCACGCTTATTTTTCCGGATTCACCAGATCCTGCGGTTGCGGTTATACTGGTTACAGAATTGACGACAAATGAGGCCGCAGCCACGGTACCGAATTTAACAGCGGTTGTCCCTGTAAAATTGTTTCCGATAATGGTGATCTTAGCATCGTTTGCACCCGATGACGGGGTGAATGAATTTATGACAGGTGCCGCAAGGTAAACAAAGCCTTTAAAAGTAGCGCTGTTGGCCGGTGTTGTCACCTTGATATCTCCCGTTGCACCATTCCCGACAACAGCCGTAATGGTGGTAGGGGAAGAAACACGGAAGGATTGCGCGGCGACGCCGCCAAAGTTAACGGCTGTTGCTCCCGTGAAGTTAGTTCCTGTTATAGTTACAGTTCCTCCAGCGCCGGCAAGCAAAGGCTTGGCTGACTGGATTGATGTTAAATCATACGTTTTAACGAATGCTCCATAGCTATCATAGGCTAAGTATATCTTATGATCCAGGATGGCTATTGACGTGTTGAGCGAACGGGTGGATGAAACATAGTAACCGCCCACATCCTGCCAGCCGGTTCCAGAGGCATTTAAGGTGATCACCTTCGCATTGTTGCCGCCACTTACAACAGAAATGTATGGTGTCTCTCCATCAAAAGCCAGAGAAACGAAACTAACTGAATCGTCAGATGAGGTGACGCCACCTACCTTATCCCAGCCTGAACCATCTGCTTTTAACCGGTAAAGATCAATTTTGTGGCCGGTATTATCGGTGCATACGATATAGGGAATATCGCCTCCAAAAACCATTGAAAAATACTCCGACCCGGCAAAGCCCGGTGTGCCCACAGTTTCCCAGGTACCCGCGGCATTAAGCCTGACAACTGTTACGTTGCCGCCGTGGCTTCCGTCCGCAAAAGCTACATATGGGATTGTTCCTTTAAACAGAAGCGAGGTATTCCCTATGTTAGTAGCCGTAAAAGCATTTCCAACAGTTTCCCAGGAAGTCCCGGCCGCATTCAATCGCTTAACATTAAGAACTTGATCGCCATATACAATATACGGCGTAGAGCCGCTAACTGCTAATGAAATCTGCCCGATAACGCTACCCGCTGAAAAACCAGCCGGGCCAACGGCTTCCCAACCGGTTCCGGCCGTATTCAGTTTCATCACGCTCGCCTTGCCTGCTTTTGCGTTATCGCCGAAAGCGGTATAAGGTGTGGACCCGTTAAAGGCCAGCGGTATTTTATTTACTGCGGAAAGCTGATAGGTAAAACCAGGGTTAGCAACGTTTTCCCAGGCTGCTTTTGATAGGTTATAGCGCATTACCGAGGCTGCGTTATTGTTTCCGTTATCGCGATAAGCGATATAGGGCGTATTGCCATTGAGCACAATATTTAGAGCGGATGCATAACCGGCCGAAATACCTGATGAACTTAACTGTTCCCATGCAGTTCCCGCATCATTGAGCTTCATCGCCCTTGGTTTTGAAAGGTAACCGTTATCAGGAAACGCCAGGTAAGGTGCAGCCCCATTAAAAGCGAACGCTAAAAAACTTACAGAACCTGATGAAATGCCAGCTTGGCCCACGTTAACCCAGCCCGTCCCCGCAGTGTTAAGTTTCATCACACTGGCCTTCGAACTGTTGAAACCGTCGGAATACGCCACGTAAGGAATGCCGGCATTAAAGGCAAGCGATATATTGGTTGCTATGCCTGGTGTAAATCCGGGAATACCAACTGTTTCCCAGTCTGTACCTGCGGCATTAAGTTTTTTTACAGTAGCTTTCTGCCTGTTCTCTTCAAAAGCCAGATAAGGTATTGTGCCGTTAAAAGCTAATTTTAGATAGGTAACAGGATAAGCGGATATGTTTTTACCTACCAAATCCCAGTCTGTACCCGCGACATTTAATTTTATTACTTTTGCTTGTGTGTTGGAACCTTCGCTGTAAGCTACATAGGGCACAGAGCCATTAAATGCGATACTGGTATAATATATCTTATCCGAGGAAAAGCCTGCTTTACCTACCACTTCCCACGCCGTTCCTGCTGTATTTAGTTTCATGACCGTTAGCTTGGATGCATTTGCTTCATCTTCAAAAGCTACATACGGTATTGTACCCTTAAAAGCCATTGACACAGCATCAGCCTGCCCTGTCGAAAATCCTTCAGGCCCCACTAGTTCCCAATCTGAACCATCTATCTTCAGGCGTTTCACGGTGATTTGTAAGCCGTTTATGTAATTGGCTGTATATACAATATAAATGCGGGAATTGTTTATCACTAGTGATATATTGGTTCCTGCGCCGGTGGTATGAATGTCCCGGCCAACAGTTTCCCAACCAATGCCGCTCGATGCCTGCCGTTTTATCTGAATGGCTGAGGCTTTGCCGCTGTAAAATGCTACATACGGCACAGAACCGTAAAAAGCCATGCTTGTTGTGCCTGCGGGATTATCAGATAACTGGCTGAGGTCGCTTGGGCCAAGAGGTTGCCAGCTTTGGGCAGAAACCTGGTGAGATTGCAGGAAAAGCAAAATTGCAATGCCAATTGTGAAAATACTTTTGTTCAAAATTATGTGGATAAGGTTGTCGGTTGTAGAAAATTGCAGTGTTCAGGCCGTTGAACACACGCTGATAAGATAACGGGTAAAGCTTTGCTGATGCGCCAGCTTTGCGTTGTGTGGTTATTTATCTTTGGGTCCGCTTCAGTATTTCAACTTTTTCGCGTTCACTTGCAAGAAGTTGCTCATAAAGCTTTTTGTTCTCGTCATAAATCTCTATAAGCTTATCAATTGGGTTAAAAGTACATTGATATTGAACGGAACTGGACCCGTCATGATAGGTATTCCCAATTATATTGAACATTGCTTCTTCACTAAAATTCTTGATTGCTTCCGAAGGCACCTTTAATATTTTCGAAACTTGATCTATTATGTCATCTTCTACTGTTTCCTTGGCTTCCAAAAGCGACACCCTTTTTTGACTCCATTCTTCACCAAGCTGAATAGCAAAGGCTTCCTGCTTTAGGCCAAGCATTTCTCTGAAACGTTTAATGTTACGGCCTTGGTGTATATTCTTTGGTGTGTCAGTAGTAGTGCTCATGGGGCAGATATGTGATAGTATGATATATAAACAAATGTAATAAAAAAATATCCTTGTGTTGGAAAGCCTGTTTTAGAAATGTCAGGTGAATAGTTTATGCCACGATCATTCTTCGATAGAACCAGCGGGAATGGTTTAGCATTTTCTGGCTTACCAACTTTGTAATGCCGGTCAATAAGGGCTGGCATAATGAAAATGGTTATGTATCACGGTGTTTATGCTCCCTGGGAGCACTACCCCAAATTTCTTCGCCAATCAGAGGTCAGGAATCCGTTGATCCCTCTTAAAGGTTTCTTCGATGCCAATACTGTCGAAGGCCATATCGAAAAACTGAAAAGATGGCGGTTCTTCGTTGTGGGCGTTGAGCATTATGACGATGTACGTTTCGGTCCGGGAAATCTACTTTATGATTACGAACTGAATATTAGGCTGCTGGAATCCCTGTATTTATTGTTACTGGATTATCAGGAGCACTCTTATAGTTATACAAAAATCACAGAAGCAGATCTTGCCGGCGAGAAAGAAAGATGGGTCTGGTATCCCAGCGACCTTACTGAAAAGGAATTGCTTAACCCCCACCTCATTATAAAAGCTGGCTTTGATGAAGTACAACCACAGGAGTTCAGAGACCATCTCTGGGAATGGATAAATGCGGCCTTGTCCAGTAATCCCATAGATGAAAGCATGACGCCCGGAGAATTTATCACCGTCTATGAGCATCTTGTAAAATTGTATTCGGCGGCGTGGCTGATCTTTCGGCGGGAGACTGAAGGCTCTCATCTTAAAAGAGCGCCCGAATCCGCAAATACAATCGGATCCGTTACCGGCGACCAGCGGGAAGCCAACACAGACACCCCGGTTAACAACGATACTTTGCAGGAACCAAGTCCTGCAGAAAAACTTGGCTTAAAGGCTGTCGCCGACCTGATCGTAAAAACGACCCCCTCTGTACAGCTGATAATGCACCTGGCTACACACCAGAATCCATTTATATTCTTTCTTTTTGTCGTCATAGATCACAGAGAAATGCACAGCAAGGAAAAGATCGCTGTCGAAATAGAAAAGAATTGCAGTAAGCTGGTATCAGTTGTTGCGATTGTAAAAAAACTCAGACGCGTCAGGAAAGCAGTAAAGGAAGGATTAAGGTTTATTAACAACGCCCTTTGGTGTAAGAACACTATTTATCGTTCAACATCATTGAAGTTGCCGCGCCCTCAGTATGAATTTCCCATAACGATGAATCAACGGGAGATCGTTGATGCCTGGGAGCAATGGGGCAGTCACGGACATATGCTTGGTAAGGATGCTATGAAACGTCTGGAGGCAAGGAATTATTTAGATTCCCTTTTTGGAATTGATCAGGCTATAGAGAGTTTATTGAGAGGGTTGATCAAGATGCACACAGGTTTTCTTCCTTATAACAGAAATATAGTCACCCTACTGAAAATGACCCTGCTTTTTACAGAAAAATACTGGGACTTATTCTACAAGGATGCTGAACCAGCTCTTCGTGCCATCGGCCTCCTTACTTCGGAGATCGGCAGGGGAAGAGATCCATTGCCTGAACCGGTAGACGAGGAAGCGATCAAAATACTCCTGTCAAAATCACAGATCATAGCCAATAGTTTTTTAGAAGAATATAGTCTGCTGCTGACAGAAGCATCCGGGCAATAAATCCATATTAAAATGAGAACTGATTCAATAAAACTTACCGGGGCACAGCAAAGAGACTTAGAGGAGATATCCCGGATTCTTTGCGGTCAATATCAAATTGAAAAGATAATTTGCTTTGGTGCGCTTAATTTGAAGATCGCAAAAGAAACCTGTTTCATGGAAGCAGAAGGTGAATTAAAAAACACCTATTACCTGTTGGTCATGACAACAGAAAATACCAGGATTGAATATGCGATGCAGGATTTTATCATCAAACAATTCCCGGAGGTATTCATAATTGCCCATGGGCTACAGACCGTCATAGATGCCATACATAAAAATGACAGGTTTTTTGTAAATGCCGGCCTAAACGGCCAGTTGATCTATACCTCAGATGGCTTTACGATGATCCCCGAATTTGAGCGTAAACGGATTGACCAAGCCTATTTAAAAGACTGTGAAGCTTTTGAACAGATCTACAGTTTGGCTTCCGGTTTCCTGGAATGTGCTTTTGACTGCTACGAAAAAGGCTTTTACAATAATGTTGCTTTCCTGCTTCACCAGGTGGTAGAACAGGCTTGCAGGGGATTGATCCGGTTATATACCGGTTACCATTCAGACATTCACAACCTGTCCCGGCTGCTGGATCTTTGTAATTGCTTTTCAACGGAACCGGCCAAGTTATTCCGAAGACATTTTGCAGAAGAAAAGCGTTTATTCCGTGTATTAGCAGGCAGTTACACAGAAGCAAGATACAGAGATAATTACAAAGTGATCGATCATGATGCAGACGAACTTTGCACGCTTGTCAAGGCATTTCTTGATCTTACCCTGGAATTGTCATCAATAGAATCACACCGGGGTGCTGCCAGGACCACAGAGGAGCGAAAGGCAGCGGTTATGGATTATTCCCCGGCCCTGTCTGCCTCCCTGTGAGAATAACCAGTGTTAAAAACAGCACGTAAAAATTTGTCATTTAAATCATCTCTATATTCAGATAAACTTATTCCTGTAAAGAATTTATCGGCGCATGTTTACGATCCTTCATAGATGTTTGCCAGATGAACAATATACCCCATAATGAATCGATAGCCTGGCTTTTTCAGCAGGCATTGGATAAGAAACTTACATCAGATGTAAGTAAGCACCATAAAGACAACCTACGCCATGTATTTAATCACTTCATGCGATTTTTGGAAGAGGCAGGGCGGGAAATGTCTATCCGGGAATTAACTACCTCGAAAATCGAGGAGTTTCTCCTGCGCTATAACTCATCTGCTACGCATTATATGAATAAGCGACGTGATCTGAACGTGCTTTTTAACCTGTCGGCCAGGATGATCGACGAGACATTAACGGCTGGAAAAAAAACAGAGACCCGGAAAATTAAGGCGACGCTTCATTTGGCTTATGATAAAGAGCAGTTGCAGCCGGTACTCGGTTTTCTGAAAGCGAACCACACGAATTTATACCGTTGCTGCCTCATGACTTATGGCTGCCTGTTGCGGCCCCACGAAGAGATCAGGCTGTTAACCCAAAAGCATTTCAAAGCCAATAATACCGAAATCCATTTAGCCGGCACTGAAAATAAAGGTGGACGGGTAAGGGTGGTGTATGTCCCGGAGTATGTAAGAGAAGAACTGGAGCCTGTGTTAAAAAAATTGACAAGGGAAGATAATATTTTCAGTGGCTGTGAAGCTCCTTTCAACCAGGCTTATTTTAGTAAGCAGTGGAGCCGTGAAAAAAAGAAATTGCTGAGCCATGGTTTGGTTTATCCGAAGCAGACACTTTATTCTTTCCGTCATACCGCTGCTATAGATGTATTCCGGCGGACTAAGGATGTTTATATGGTGCAAAAAATGATGGGACATTCTTCCGTGGTGGTCACGTTAAAATATCTGCGAAGCCTGGGCGAGTTTAATACCGAAGAATTAAAAGCCGCTGCCCCTGTCCTATGACCACGCTGACACGTGAAGAGATATATCGGTTGGTGTGGGATGCACCGATGACCGATATCGCCAAAAAATATATCATATCCGACGTTGGCTTTCGCAAGCTATGTATCCGGTTAGATGTTCCCTTACCCAAAAGGGGATACTGGAACAAAGTTAAGGTTGGTCAAAAAGTTAAACAATCGTTATTGCCAGAGAGTACAAAACGTTATCCATCTGTCGAGCTTGAAGAAAGACCTCCTGAACAACCAGCTAAAGAAGTTTCCGAGCTTGATTTACTCACCAAAAAAATGGCACTGGAAAAGCTTCCGTTTAAAGTCCCGGAGCGGCTCACCAGGCCTGAACGGGTAATAACCGAAGCCAGGGAAAGTCTTGCCAAACTTACTGATCCTAATTTTCCAGGAATGGCTATTACGGGGAAAGGACAGCTGGATATCAGGGTATCGCCGCCAAATGTTGGCCGGGCGCTGCGGTTTATGGATACGTTCATTAAATGTATCCGCGCCCGTGGTTACCTTTTGGAGCTGGCTAAAGATGGTACCTATATTGTCATTCGTAGCACCAAACTCAAAGTGAATTTCCGGGAGAGGACAACAAGATTTCGGGTATCTAATAAACCCTACCAGGAATTTGAATGGCGGCCAAACGGGAATGTGGTTTTTCGGCTTGATGCCAGGCTAAAATCTGAATGGCAGGACCTGAAGATAAAGCTGATAGAGGAACAGTTGCCCGGGATACTTGCCAAACTGGAACTGGCGGCAAAACAGGAGGAATTTTACCTGGAAAAAGCCCGGTTATGGCAGGAGAACTGGGAGCGCGAACGAAAAGCGAAAGTGGAATTCGAAGCGCGGCAAAGGTTGGAAATAAAAGCATTTAAAGACCTGATGAAAAACGCTAAACATTGGAAGCAGGCTGAGCTTGTTAGGGAATATCTTGCTGCCATGCCTGATCCCGACCCTCAATGGCTTTCATGGGCGAATGCTAAAGCCGACTGGCTCGACCCTTACAATGCGACTGAGGATATGTGGCTGAGAGATATAGATAAGGAAAGTTTTTAACGATGGATTTTTATAGATATGACTTAAGGATCATTCCATTTAAGTTAAAGAAGCCTTATTATTGCAACACTTTTGGTAGGATCTCATCTTACCTATTGTGATAAGGTTTAGGTTTAAGTCCCCGGCGGCGAGCGCTTAGGGGACTTTATTTTTGTGCTATAGCAATTGTGGATGGTCAATCACGGCTCTTTTTTGTTGTAGTTTTCGCTTTTTAATTTAAATCCTATCGGCACACGCTGCTCTGACTTTTCAGCTACAAAATCCTTTAAAAGATTAAAGAGCTTTTGAATTTGGTCATCGTGATCGATCAATATACCTTCAAGCCGTTCAAATTTTAATAAGAGATCCTGGTTACTAAAAATGAGTTCCCGCACTTTAATAAATACTTCTATAATTTTGATGCTCATCGAAATAGCCTGATTGCTTTTTAAAACGTTGGCCAACATTAAAATTCCATATTCGCTAAATACATATGGGAGTGTTCCGCCTAAGTGTTTTTTGGATGGTATCGCAATTTGCGATACCATGTAGTCAGTTTCTTCTTCTGATAGTTGAAACATAAAATGAGTCGGAAATCTATCTATATTTCTTTTGACTTGTTCTCTTAAACGTATTGCTTTAACTCCATAAATCTCTGCCAAGTCACGATCCAGCATCACTTTAACATTTCTGATAAGGTATATCTTATCGAAGATATTTTCCTCGTTGACTATTAAGTTGTTGTTCATATCAAACAGTTTGTTTTTGTTCAAGGGCTGACATTTTTTTTGTTAACAACATCATGTCCTGGCTAACTTTCATGTCTAATATTTTTGCATAATGTTGTGTGGTGCGAATGTTAGTATGACCAAGCATCTTAGAAACACTTTCAATAGAAACACCATTTGCTAAGGTCACGGTAGTTGCAAAAGTATGCCTGGCAATATGATAAGTAAGCTCTTTGTTAATTCCACAGGTGTCCGCTATTTCTTTTAAATAACTATTCATTTTTTGATTGCTCAGTACAGGCAGCAAAACATTATCATTGATGCATTGTGGATGGTCTTCGTATTTTTCCATCAATTTGAGTGCTTTTGGTAGTAATGGAATGCGTGAATCAGTATTTGTTTTCTGGCGGCTTGTAAACACCCACTTTTGACCGTCATAGCCAGCATTAATTTCTGATCGTTTAAGTTTTTTTACGTCCGCGTAAGCAAGACCTGTGTAGCAGCTAAAAAGGAAAATATCCCGTACTTGTGAAACCCTGTCGTTTGCTAATGCTTTATTTTCGATCAGTTCAAGGTCCTCCGCTGTCAGGTAATCTCTTTTGACTGGTTTCACCTTTGGTTTATATTTGATAAAGGGATCTTTATCCAACCAGCCGTTTGCAATACAGATCAATATGATCTTCTTAAAGTTTTTGAGATATTTAACCGTTGAGTTATTGTTGCAGTTGCGTTCTGAGCGGAGGTAAAAGTCATAAGACATTATAAACTCGTGGTCTATCGCTCTGATATCGATATCGTTTACCTTATATTTCCATTGTAGAAAGTCCTTGGTATGCTTAAGACTCATTTCATATCTGCCATGAGTGCCTTTGGCGTATTCTTTACCCACCAGTGCTTTTACTTGTTTATTATGCTCTTCAAAGATTGGAACAATCATTTTATCTTGTGAAACATCTTCCTTGTGAAGTAAGGTGTTTTTTAGGTTTAAAGAAGTCAATGGAAGTTTCTTGTCAATCATATCCCGATGCACTTCGTATACCTGACGCTCAAGCGTTTTTAGATAGCCATTTAATGCTCGGACTTCCTCACTGGAACCACTAAGTTTTTGACCGCTTGCGTTCCATTTGTCGGGATTGACATAGCGTTTAGAGGAGATTTCAATACGTTCTCCATCAATTGTAATTCGTAGATAAACCGGTGCTGTTCCTTCACCGGTAATTTTAGATCTCTTTACGTAAAAGAGTAGCGCAAAAGATTT
>JANXVH010000107.1 GCA_025351765.1 Pedobacter sp. | reverse complement strand
ATTCTTTATTTGGCGACAACAATGAGATTAGTGCCTGGATGCTTCCTTCTGAACCTACTGAAGTACCTCCGAATTTTAAAATATTCATAATATCAGGTTATAAAAAAAGCGCCTTCCTGTTTAGAGGAAGGCGCTTTTTTGTTGGTTTATCTTTTCAGTTTTCCCATTAGCTTACCTTCCCCCGAGAGATCCCGGTGGTGCTAGTAATGGTAGTAATTGATGAATGTCTATACATTGTATTTTTTACACTAACTATGTTATGCCGTAAAGTAAGGTTATATTTATTTAATAAGCAAATGTTTTTTAAACTTGTTGGTGATACCTTCTTGAAGTTAGGAATAGCCAATCCACTATTTTAGGACTATACACATCCCCATAGAAATTATTAACTTTGAGTATTATATGCAGGGATTAGTTATAAAATCAACAGGAAGCTGGTACAATGTACATGGAGAAGATGGCAATAATTATGATTGCAGGATTAAGGGCAAATTTAGGATACAGGGCATTCAAACTACTAATCCAATTGCAGTTGGCGATTTGGTTGAATTTGAGCTGGAACCTAACTCTGATAAAGGTGTAATTGACAAACTGCAAGAAAGGAAAAACTACATTATCCGTAAATCAATCAACTTATCTAAGCAGGCGCAGATAATTGCGGCCAATATGGATCAGGCATTTTTAGTAGTGACACTCGCGTCACCAAGAACATCACTCGGTTTTATAGATCGGTTTCTGGCTACAGCTGAAGCGTATAGTATTCCCGCTGTACTAATCTTCAATAAGCTGGATCTTTTTCATAAAGAGGGATTGGCTATACTAGACGAATATAAAAGCATTTACGAACATATTAATTACCCCTGCTACTCCGTTTCTGCGCTAACTGGCACAAATATTTCCTTAATAGAAGCATTACTAAAAGACAAGACAACTCTATTTTCCGGGCACTCTGGGGTAGGAAAGTCCAGCTTGATAAATGCCTTGTTACCTGGCAGGAGCATCAAAACAGGTGATGTTTCTGAGGCAACAGATAAAGGACAACATACCACTACATTTGCCGAGATGCACACACTTCCTTTTGGAGGATATTTAATAGATACTCCCGGAATTAGAGAATTGGGGATATTTGACATTCGGCCTGAAGAATTGGGGCATTATTTTAGAGAAATTAGAAGCTTGATGAATAAATGCCGTTTTAACAATTGCAGACACGTAAACGAACCTGGATGCGCAGTGATTAAAGCGGTTGAAATTGGAGAAATTGAATTGAGCAGGTACGAAAGTTATCTGAGTATTTTTCATGGCAATGAAACGCGAGCTTAATTATATTTTATGAGAGCTGTTATCCAAAGAGTAAGGAATGCGAGCTGCAGAGTTGAAAGTAAACTTACCGGTGAAATTGAACATGGCCTTCTAGTATTATTGGGTATTGAGGATAACGATACACAGGAAGACTTAGAATGGTTGGCAGGTAAAATTACGGCAATGAGGATATTTGGCGATGAAAACGGCCTGATGAATAAAGGACTTATTGATATAGATGGAAATATTTTGCTGATTAGCCAGTTTACACTTTTTGCCTCTACTAAAAAAGGGAACAGGCCGGGTTTTATAAAGGCGGCTAGACCAGAAAAGGCAATACCTCTTTATGACAAAATGATTGAAAAATTATCATTTTTGCTGGGCAAAAGAATAAAGTCGGGCATATTTGGCGCAGACATGAAGATTAGCCTACTAAATGACGGGCCAGTTACTATAATAATTGATACCAAAAACAAAGAATAATAACCTGTGAAACAATGACAATTAAGGAGGCTCAGGAAACTGTAGACAATTGGATAAATACAACTGGGGTTCGCTATTTTAACGAGTTGACCAATACGGCGATCTTAATGGAAGAAGTTGGCGAAGTGGCAAGGATTATGTCCAGAAAATACGGAGAACAATCATTCAAAAAAAGTGATGAAGAGATAGACCTTGGAGATGAAATGGCAGATGTTTTTTTTGTGTTGATTTGCTTGGCGAACCAAACCGGCATAGACTTAACCGAGGCATTTAATAAAAACCTGATTAAAAAGAATATTCGTGATGCTGAAAGGCATAAAAATAATGACAAGCTCAAGTAAAAAAGCAGGGCTGATTAGTCTAATCTGTATTTAAAGCCGCCTTGATTTTTACTGCAGCCTCTTTGAGTTCTTGTGCGGTAGGTCTGAGTTTTTCTTTACTAAAATTCATGTCATTTACCTGATTCATTGGAATAAGATGAATGTGCGCATGAGGTACTTCGAGCCCAATCACCGCCACCCCCACCTTTTTACATGGAAAGGCTTCTTTTAATCCGATTGCTACAATTTTTGCAAATAGCGTCAACCCGAAATAGCTTTCTTCATCCATGTCAAATAAATAGTCGATTTCCTTTTTTGGGATCACAAGAACATGTCCCATAACTAAGGGATTAACATCTAGAAAGGCCAAAAATTCGCTGGTCTCGGCCACAATATGTGACGGAATTTCACCACTAACGATCTTAGAAAAAATAGTTGCCATAACCCTAATTACCTGCTAATCTCCAATATTTCGAACTCAATTTTCCCAGCAGGCACCTGAATCTCAGTTTTATCACCTACAGATTTACCAAGAAGACCTTGTGCAATAGGCGATTTTACAGAAATTTTACCTGTTTTTAAATCTGCCTCGGACTCTGCAACAAGCTGGTAAGACATGGTTGAACCGTTCTTAATGTTTTTGATTTTTACGATGGATAGTGCCAACACTTTTGACGCATCTAACTTGGACTCATCAATTAGTCTTGCAGTTGATAGCGTATTTTCCATTTTAGATATCTTGGCCTCATGCAAACCTTGCGCTTCTTTGGCTGCATCGTACTCAGCGTTCTCCGACAGGTCACCCTTATCCCTTGCTTCTGCTATAGCCTTAGATATCTGCTGCCTTCCTGTAGTTTTTAAATACTGTAATTCGTCTTTCAGTCTATCTAAACCATCTTGGGTATAATATGTTACGTCTATCATAGCTCGATTTATTTTGTAATTTCCTATAAAAAACAAACAAGACTATATCGGCTATTTAACCTGTATAGTCTTGCTTTGAATAGTAACGAAGATAATATGGTATTATTAGAAAAGCAAATTAATACGCTGATTTTAATTTATCAACCAGTACCTCAGATATTTTACGATAAGAATCGAATGTCCATCCGCCAACATGCGGGGTAAGTAAAACCCGCTGTGAAGTAACCAAATCTTTGTACCACGATTGGTTGGTTAGTGCGGGAAATTTTTCTGTTTGCAAGACGTCTAATCCAGCTCCCAGAATCTTGTTTTGTTTAATACTATTCAGCACAGCCATCGTATCTACGATTTCGCCCCTGGCTGTATTAATGAAGAATAAAGGTTTGCGAAAATGAAATAGATACTCTTCATTTACTAACTGTCTTGTTTCTTCCGTTAATGGAATATGCAGACTGAGTACATCACTCTGTCTTACGATTTCTTCCATACTTACTTCTTTGGCGAATGAGTCTGAAAATCCTGTCTTATATTTATCATAAGCTATAACATTTACCTCAAATCCGGAAAGCTTTCTTGCAAAGCTTTTACCCATGAAACCATAACCGATAATCCCTATAGTTTTTCCTTTTAACTCCCACCCTCTATTTGCCTCTCTATCCCATAAACCACCCCTGATTTGCTGATCCGCCAGGCGAAAATTATTCATTAAGGAAAGTAGCATACCGGTTGCATGCTCACCGACTGCATCCATATTCCCTTCAGGAGCATTGATTAATACAATCCCTTTTTGCTTGGCAAATGCGTGATCAATGTTATCCAGACCGGCACCGGCACGGGCTATGAACTTAAGATTTGTTGCGGCCTCAATAAGCTCCTTATCAATCAGAAACTTTGTTCTGACTACAATACCTATATAACCACTGATAACGGAAAGGGTCTCCTCTCTAGTAATCAGCGGTAGATCATGTACCTCAAAGCCCAAGGCTGCCGCACCTTCGTTAAATGCAGGATGCAGATCA
Organism: Pedobacter sp.; assembly: GCA_025351765.1. Lineage (GTDB taxonomy): Bacteria > Bacteroidota > Bacteroidia > Sphingobacteriales > Sphingobacteriaceae > Pedobacter. Next base: position 21,644 of record JANXVH010000107.1, on the reverse strand, counting down.
TCCACTATTAAAATTTTTCCTTTACCCATGTGTTATTCTTTGTTATTGCACAAGCTGGGTCAAATGCTGCGTTAAAGTAATAAAATCGGCAACACTGAGCTGCTCTGCTCTTTTATCGAAATATGGATGGCTATCCATTTTGTCCTTCGGAACTACACCAGACAATGCATTACGCAGGGTCTTCCTCCTTTGATTAAACCCGGCTTTTACTGTACGCCAGAAGAATTTTTCGTCGCATGGCAGGGTTTCGACATTATTTCTGCTTAATCTGATCACTCCTGAGTTGACCTTCGGGGGTGGATTAAAAGTACCCGGCTTTACGGTGAATAAATATTCTATGTTATAATAGGCTTGTATAAGCACGCTTAATATACCATAATCCTTAGTGCCTTCCTTGGATGCGCAGCGTTCTGCAACTTCCTTTTGAAACATGCCAACCATTTCTACAACATTATCGCGATTCTCCAATATTTTGAACAGAATCTGTGAAGATATGTTATACGGAAAATTACCGATAATGGCATATTTACCATCAAATATCTGCGAGAGGTTAAGTTTAAGAAAATCACCATTAATGAGCCGTTTTCCCAAATGAGGATATTTATTCTGCAAAAAGTGATAAGATTCTACGTCAATATCTATTAGAAATGTTTCCAAATCTGTTCTTTCCAGCAAAATGTCTGAGAGAATACCCATCCCTGGTCCAACTTCCAAAACTTGTTGATACTGATTGGTATGAACAAGGCCATTCACAATTTTTGCCGCAATTTTTTTGTCAGTCAAAAAATGTTGTCCAAGATGTTTTTTCGCCTTTACCAAACTCATAGCCAGTTGTATTAAAGGTGCAAAATAACTAAAGTTTTATCACTATCGGATTAACATTAGATTGAAATTCTGTATTTTGCGCGAAATTTCTATTTGGATATGAGCGATAAAATTAAAATCGGTATTAGCATAGGTGACGTAAACGGTATCGGTTTAGAGGTAATTATTAAGTCGTTAGCAGAACAAGTAATCCTTGATTATTGTACCATAATTGTTTATGGACACACTAAGATTGCATCTTATCACAGAAAAGCATTAGGTATGAGTGATTTCGTTTTCAATTTGATCAATGAACCGAATTTAGCAAATCCGAAGAAAGTGAATATGATCAACTGCTGGGAAGAAGATGTAAAGATAGAATTAGGTGTTGCCAATGAAACCGGAGGAAAATATGCGCTACTTTCTTTGGAAAAGGCAACTGATGATCTGTTAAATGGAAAGATTGACGCATTGGTTACTGCACCCATTAACAAGCATAACATCCAATCTGATACCTTTAAATTTCCAGGACATACTGAATACCTTCAAGAACGCAGCGGAAGTAAGGATGTGCTCATGTTTCTCTTGAGTGAGGATATACGCGTTGGTGTAGTTACAGGCCACATCCCTTTAACTGAAGTGGCGCAGAGCATTACAAAAGAAAAGATTATTAACAAACTCATCATGATGAATGAAAGTTTAAAAAATGATTTCTGGATTGAAAAACCAAAGATCGCTGTTTTAGGCTTAAACCCTCATGCTGGCGACAACGGCTTACTAGGTGAAGAGGAAGAACAGATAATTATACCAGCCATACATGATGCTTTTGATAAGGGCGTGATCTGTTTTGGACCATATCCTGCCGATGGTTTCTTCGGCAAAGGCAGCTATAAACAGTTTGATGCGGTTTTGGCAATGTACCACGATCAAGGACTTATCCCCTTTAAAACTCTAGCATTTAGCAATGGCGTTAATTATACAGCGGGGATGAAATTTATTAGAACCTCTCCTGATCATGGAACAGCGTACGATATTGCAGGAAAGAACGAAGCTGATCCATCGTCATTTATTGAAGCAATATTTACCGCAATTCGCATTGTAAAAAATAGGAAGGAACAAGAAAATTTGTTAAGAAACCAGCTTAGAAGCGGCGGTAAATTAGTAGAGACTGCCTTTGATTTAAAAGATGATGCAAATTAGGTTGTGAAACTATTTGCACCTAATGAATTTATTTCTTACATTTGCGGGCTAAAATTTTGTTACTATTGAAAGCATTAAAACAATTTTCAATCCCATTTACAGGCTTAAAAATTGGCAAAAATCAGTTTGATTTTGACATTGATAACAGCTTTTTCGACGCTTATGAGTATTCTTTAGTAAAAAAGGGCGACTTAAAAACGACCGTAGAATTAGATAAGCAAGAAACAATGCTAATTCTACGATTTCAGATAGATGGAATAATAGTGTTGGATTGCGACAAATGTTTAGCAGAATTTAATTCACCAATAAGTGTCCGGGAAAGGCAGATTGTTAAATTTGCTGAGGATGAACTGGAGAGTGATGATCTGGAGATCATTATGCTTAATAAAAAGGAAAGTGAAATTAATATAGCTGATCTGATTTATGAGTTCATTATCATTTCGGTTCCTTATATTAAAATCTGTGAGCAGAATGGCGATGGCCAGCAGTGTGATCAGGAAATGATAGCCCGACTTGAAAGTATGGCTGTTGGGTCACAAGAAGAAGAAAAAACTAATGATGACCCCCGTTGGGCAGCATTAAAAAAATTAAAATAATAATTAAATAAATCAGCAATGGCACATCCAAAACGCAAGATTTCCAAGAGTAGAAGAGATAAAAGAAGAACTCACTATAAAGCAGAGACTCCTTCTTTAGCTACTTGTCAAACCACCGGTGCGATACATACACCGCACCGCGCTTACAACGTTGATGGTAGCTTATACTACAACGGTAAAATGGTTATTGAAAACACCGCGATAGCTTAATTTTCTAAAAATAGTTTGTATTTTAAGTCTTTGAAAGTTTAACTTAGAGACTAAATTATGGCACTTATTGCCTCATACACAAACTGATTTTTACTATGAAAATAGGTCTCGACATAATGGGTGGAGACTATGCTCCTAAAGCTAATGTTTTAGGAGCAATAGCAGCCCATCCATTGTTATCCCCAGGTGAGCAAATTGTGCTTATTGGAGATACGGAACAGATAAAGCCTTTGCTAACCGAAAACGGATTTAATCCTGATAATTTTGAGTATGTTCATACTAAAGAAGTTATCGGTATGGGTGAGCACCCTACAAAAGCTATTGTTCAAAAACCAAAATCCAGCATTTCCATTGGATTTCAACTACTTAAAGACGGCGAAATTGATTCGTTTGCAAGCGCCGGAAATTCAGGCGCTATGTTGGTTGGTGCTGTCTTTAGCGTTAAAACTATTTCAGGCATCATCAGGCCATGTTTATCTACCTTCCTACCGAAACTCAGTGGGGGCATTGGATTGATGGTAGATGTTGGCGCAAATGCCGACTGTAAGCCTGACACCTTACTTCAATTTGGCGTACTTGGAAGCTTATATGCCGAAAATGTAATGGGAATCCCTAATCCAAAAGTAGGGCTAATCAATATTGGAGAGGAAGATGAAAAAGGGAATATGCTTAGTCTTGCCACCTTCCCGCTAATGAGAAATACACACCTTTTCAATTTTGTAGGTAATGTTGAAGGTCGAGATCTTTTCAATGAAAAAGCTGACGTAATTGTATGCGATGGATTTACAGGAAATATTATGTTAAAATTGGCAGAATCATTTTATGTGCTGACTAAAAAACGGGGTTTGAAAGATGATTTTTTTGACCGCTTCAACTACGAAAATTATGGTGGAAGTCCAGTTCTTGGGGTAAATGCACCGGTAATCATTGGCCATGGCATATCAAGTCCTACCGCAGTAAAAAATATGATTCTTCAATCTAGAGATATGGTGACGACTGGACTTGTTGGTAAAATTCAGGCTGCGTTTAATAATTAAATAAATATGGGTAAAATTCACGCTGCAATCACAGCTGTTAATGGCTACGTTCCTGACTACGTTCTTACCAACAAAGAAATGGAGTCTATCGTAGATACAACAGATGAGTGGATCACTTCTAGGACTGGAATTAAAGAGCGAAGAATATTGAAGGGAGAAGGCCTTGGTACGTCAGATATGGCTATTCACGCTGTAAATGGATTACTGAAGAAAAGAGGTATCAGCGCAGACGAAATTGAACTGATCATTTTTTGTACAACAACACCAGACTTACCCTTCCCTGCCTCAGCGAATATACTTGCGGATAAAATTGGTGCAAAAAACGCTTGGGGTTACGACCTTCAAGCTGCTTGTTCAGGATTTATATTCGGCATTTCCACTGCTTCACAATTTATTGAATCTGGAAAACATAAAAAAGTTCTTGTGGTTGGGGGAGATAAAATGTCTTCCATTATAAACTATAAAGATCGCACAACCTGTATTATTTTTGGTGATGGGTGTGGCGCAGTGCTACTGGAACCTAACGAAGAAGGTTATGGAATTATGGATTCTATATTAAAAAGTGACGGATCAGGAATGCAATACCTGCATCAGAAAGCTGGCGGTTCGGCGAGACCGGCTTCACACGAAACAATTAATAATAATGAGCATTCTGTTTATCAGGAAGGGCAGACTGTCTTTAAGTTTGCTGTGACTAATATGGCTGATGTTGCCGCTGAGATCATGGAACGCAATCAACTTACATCTGAGGACGTGGCGTGGTTGGTTCCTCATCAGGCAAACAAGCGAATAATAGATGCAACAGCCTCGAGGATGGGGCTCGGATCTGAAAAAGTCATGATTAATATACAACGTTACGGAAATACAACCAACGGCACTATTCCATTATGTTTATGGGAATGGGAAAGTCAGCTAAAAAAGGGTGATAACATCATTCTGGCAGCTTTTGGCGGAGGTTTTACTTGGGGCTCTGTATACTTAAAATGGGCTTATTAAATTTATATAATAAAAAATCATAACTTAGTTAATTAAAAAAATACATTGTTTTCTTAAAATAACACCAAAAAATGGATATTAAACAAATTCAGGAACTTATAAAATTTGTTTCCCGTTCGGGAGTAAATGAAGTTGCTATTGAGCAGAAAGATTTCAAAATTACCATAAAAACAAATCAAACTCCGACAGTTGTTCCTGCTCCTGTTGCTACTTATGCATTACCAGCAGCTGCGGCTCCTCAACTGGTGTCTGTTCCGGAAACCAAAACCCCTGAAGTAGCTACTGAAGATACTTCCAGATATATTACGATAAAATCTCCAATGATCGGTACGTTTTACCGCTCATCCAACCCGGATAAACCTTCTTTTCTAAATGTAGGTGATGAGGTGGCGGTAGGTAAGGTAATTTGTGTTATCGAGGCAATGAAACTATTCAACGAAATCGAAAGTGAAATTTCTGGCAGAGTAGTTAAGGTCTTAGTAGACAATGCCTCACCTGTAGAATATGACCAGCCTTTATTCTTGGTAGAGCCAATGTAAACCGTCATACCAACGGTAACGACGGCATCTCAACTTAATATTTAGTCCCTGAAACTGAATTTCAGGGTGACGAAAAGAAAATATAATATGTTTAAAAAAATATTAATTGCCAACAGGGGTGAAATCGCTTTGCGCATTATTCGTACCTGTAAAGAAATGGGCATAAAAACCGTTGCGGTTTATTCTACTGCAGACAGAGAAAGCCTGCATGTAAGGTTTGCGGATGAAGCTGTTTGTATTGGCCCACCTCCTAGTAAAGATTCATACTTAAGTATCCCAAATATAATTTCTGCAGCCGAACTTACTAATGCTGATGCAATACATCCAGGTTATGGTTTTTTATCTGAAAATGCCAAATTCTCTTCTGTTTGCCGGGATTATGGAATTAAATTTATAGGTGCTACACCTGAGCAAATTAATTCTATGGGTGATAAAGCATCTGCTAAAGAAACAATGAAAAAAGCTGGTGTCCCAACCATTCCTGGGTCTGAAGGTTTGCTTGAAAATGTAAAGGAAGGTATCCGCTTAGCAAATGGAATGGGGTATCCGGTAATCTTAAAGGCTACAGCAGGCGGTGGTGGTCGTGGTATGCGTGTTGTTTGGAAAGATGAAGATTTTGAAAACGCTTGGGACAGTGCCCGCCAAGAATCTGGCGCTGCCTTTGGGAATGATGGATTGTACTTAGAGAAATACATAGAAGATCCGCGTCACATTGAGATCCAGATTATTGGAGATCAGTATGGTAAGGCCTGCCATTTATCAGAGAGAGACTGCTCTATACAGCGTAGGCATCAAAAACTAGTCGAAGAGGCTCCATCCCCTTTTATGACACCTGAACTTCGTGAAAAGATGGGTGAAGCTGCAATAAAAGGCGCCATGGCTGTTCAATATGAAGGTGCGGGTACGATAGAATTCCTGGTTGATAAACATCGTAATTTCTATTTTATGGAAATGAATACGAGAATACAGGTAGAACATCCTGTAACTGAAGAGGTAATCAACTATGATTTAATTAAAGAACAGATCAAGGTAGCATCAGGTGTTCCGATATCAGGAAGAAACTACCTTCCAGATATGCATGCCATTGAATGCAGGATCAATGCCGAAGACCCTTTCAATAACTTCAGGCCCTGCCCTGGGAAAATCACTAACTTTCATTCGCCAGGCGGTCATGGAGTAAGAGTTGATACTCATGTATATGCAGGCTATCAAATACCGTCAAACTACGATTCTATGATTGCTAAACTAATCTGCGTGGCGCAAACACGAGAAGAAGCTATTAGTACAATGGAGCGTGCATTAAGTGAATTTGTGATAGAAGGTATAAAAACAACTATTCCTTTTCACCTTAAATTAATGAAGGATCCAAACTTCAGAGCGGGTAACTTTACTACCAAGTTTATGGAGACTTTTGAATTTTCTGAATAATAAAAATTTTTCATAACATTTAAAACGTAAATACCATTCTATATAAATAGAATGGTATTTTTGTTTCCAAATAAAGTACATGAGTGACAATAAAACAAGGGACCTTATAGGTGCTATAAAAGAAAAAGGTAAAACGTTGGAAGCAGAAATGTCTTTCTTTGACCATATTGATGTTCTTAGAAAACACTTACTACGCGCATTGGCCGTTGTGGTAGTGCTGACAGCAGGGGCATTTTATTATACTGATTTTATTTTCAACACCATCATCATGGGCCCAAAAAACCCAAGTTTTTGGACGTATAGAATGATGTGTAAGCTGTACGAACGCTTTCCCTCAATAGGAGAAGAATTTTGTATACGCACGTTGGATGCCAAAATAATCAATACAGAAATGTCTGGTCAATTTACGCTTCAGCTAAATTCTTGTGTAATGACCGGAATAATATTAGGTATTCCATATTTGCTTTTTGAACTCTGGCTTTTCATAAAACCCGCTCTTCATGAAAATGAAAGAAAATCTGCAAGTGGGTTCGTTGCCTTTGCATCCATACTGTTTTTTACAGGTATTATTTTCGGCTATTATATTATTTGCCCACTTTCTGTAAATTTTCTAATCAATTTCACTGTCAGCCCGGAGATACAGAATACATTTACAATAGATTCATACTTGTCATCCATCATGACACTTACACTAGGCTCCGGCATAATTTTTCAGTTGCCAGTGATCATATATATTTTATCAAAAATAGGGATAATGACTCCTGCATTCATGCGCTCGAGCAGAAGGTATTCAGCCGTTATCATTTTAATAGTAGCAGCGGTAGTAACTCCTACTGCGGATCCATTTACGATGTTAATAGTAGCGGCTCCTTTATTCCTATTATACGAGATGAGTATCTATATTTCGGCAAATATCGAACGAAAACGAAAAAAAGCTTTAGCGGCATAGAAAAAATTTCCTGCTAGGGGTTCCAACACCAAACTTTATGAAAAAACAATTTCTATGCACAAGCTTTGTGCTAATCATGGGATGCACCTCCATCGCACAAAACAAAGACGCGATTAAATTTAGTCAGACGATTAATAAAGAAAATGCCTATAAACATTTATCAGTGCTTGCGTCAGATGAATATGAGGGAAGAGAGACAGGAAAAAAAGGCGGATGGATGGCTGCAGATTATATAAAAAACAATTTTAAAGCACTTGGATTGAAAGGCCCGGTTAATGGAGATTACTTCCAAAAGATAGATGTTGTTAATTACACCATTAAACAGATTTTGACTATTGAAGGCAAGCCTGCTGAACCGCTCACAGACTTTTATATCAATAATAAGTCCATATCATTAAATGGTTTTACCTTCAACACAAACAGTATACTTTTTGTGGGATATGGAATAAATAAAGAAGGTTATAATGACTTTGAAAGAAAGGATATTGCCGGAAAAGTTGTGATGTTCTTTAAATCTGGACAACCAAAAGGTTCCGCACTTACCATGGCAACAACCCTTGGAGAGACGGCTGCTTTGAATGCGAAGCTTAAATACTTTACAGAAAGAAAAGCGCTTGCAGTTTTGGTAATTGACTCCGCTATAGATTCATTGACCTCAGGCTTAAAAACTGATTTGCTTTCGTCTCCCTTAATATTGAAGACGCAAGAGAATATTGAAAAGATGAAATCCCCACAGGGGATGGCTGTCATAAATATCGGCACCTCAATTGCCAATTCCATATTATCAGCAGCGGGAACTAATATAGAATCGATAAAAAATAAAATCGCAAGCAGTGGAAGACCTTCATTACAAGAGTTGAAGATTAATATCAGTGCTAGCGCTAGTAAAATTGAACATCCAGTTAGAGCTGAGAATGTTTTAGGATTTCTGGAAGGTTCAGACGCTATACTTAAAAAAGAGATTTTAGTGGTTACAGGTCATTATGACCATATTGGTTTGACTACTTCTGGAGAAGATAAAGTTAACAATGGAGCTGATGACGACGGATCAGGAACTACGGGTGTACTATTGCTTGCTGAAGCTTTTGCAAAAGCTAAAAAAGCAGGAAAAGGTCCAAAGAGAAGCATCCTATTTATGACCGTAACAGGCGAAGAAAAGGGACTACTAGGCTCGGAATGGTACTCTGAACATCCGGTCCTTCCTTTGGAAAACACAATAACAGACCTTAACATAGATATGATTGGGCGTGGTGATAAAGATCATGCAAGCGATAATAATTTTGTTTACATAATTGGATCAGATATGTTAAGCAGCGAGCTTGATAGGATTGGAAAAAAAGCCAATAAAGACTATGTTAAAATCAACTTGGATGAAAGATATAACAACCGTACAGATCCAAACCGCTTTTATTATCGTTCAGATCATTACAACTTCGCCAAACATGGTATTCCAGTTATCTTTTACTTTAATGGAGTGCATTTAGACTACCACCAGCCCGGAGATGAGGTAAGCAAGATCGATTTTACTATGTTGGCTAAAAGAGCCCAACTAGTATATTATACTGCATGGGAATTAGCAAACGGCCTAAAACGTCCGTTTGTTGACAAAAATGATGATGGCACGCCGAAAAAATAATCGGTACTATCTCCCAAAATTCCACTTTAATAAGCCGAATTTTCATTATGAAGAATATGTTATTGAATATAAGCGCAAATTTCTCTAAGTTTGACCATGACTACGATCGCGGAAGAATTTTTGGTAAAAGCAGATGAGAAAGCATTCGATCTAGGACACCGTAAAACGATAAATCACAACATAGGAAAATACAATTTAGCGGTAGAGCGAGGCTTATCCAAGTTTGAGAATCTGGATAACTCTAAGAAAAAAGCCCACACAATCAAATGGAGGGCAATAGAAAATCTAGACAAAATGCTCCTTGAGTTTGAGTCTAATTTCCAGAAACGCGGAGGAAAAGTAATTTGGGCTAATAATACTGAAGAAGCACAGAGCGAAATACTTAGCATCATATCCAAGGTAGGTGGTAAAACAGTTATCAAGTCAAAATCTATGACTACTGAGGAAATTCATCTTAATGATTTTCTTAAAAAAAATGATATCGAGTCTTTGGAAAGCGACTTGGGCGAATACATAGTACAATTACTTGGCCAGCCCCCATACCACATTGTAACCCCCGCCATGCATTTGAGTAAGGAGGATATTGCCAAACTTTTCCATGAAAAATTTGGCACTCCTTTAGACTATACACCTCAACAACTCACACAAAAAGCACGTGAATTGCTACGCGAGAAATACCTTAATGCTGATATCGGAATAAGTGGGGGGAATTTCCTGATTGCAGACACCGGAAGTATAGCACTTACCGAAAACGAAGGCAATGCGAGACTTTGCACTACCTTTCCAAAAATTCATATTGCTGTAATAGGTATAGAAAAAATAATACCTTCAATGGCAGATTTGGATCTTTTCTGGCCTTTGTTATCAAGTCACGGAACCGGACAAAACCTTACAGTTTACAATACAATTCTTAGTGGACCAAGACGTGGATCTGAAACAGACGGGCCTGAAGAGATGTATGTGATTTTACTTGACAATGGCCGCACCAATCTATTAGCGCAAAAAGAACAACGACAAGGCTTATATTGCATCAGATGTGGTGCCTGTTTAAATGCTTGTCCCGTTTATAAGAATATCGGTGGCCACAGCTACAACACAACTTATAGTGGCCCAATCGGTTCTATTATAACACCACATCTCATCGGAATGAAAGAGTTTAAGCACCTGAGCTATGCATCAAGCCTTTGTGGTAAGTGCTCTGAAGTTTGCCCGGTTAAAATAGATATCCATAAAATGCTGTTATTAAACAGGCGGGATGCTGCAGCAAATCATAACAACACTAAGGTTGAAGAAATTGGGTGGAAACTGTGGAAAATAAGCATGCTTAAACGTTCCAGAATGGATGTAATTAGTGGTAAGATTAAAAAATTCCTTTTGAAAACATTATTTGTAAAAATTTGGGGGAAATATCGCAACATGCCTGTAATTGCAGAAAAATCTTTTTCAAAACAATGGCAGGAAAAAGACAAGGAGCATAAAAATATTTGATATGCAGACTGATCCTATTCAGCAAATGCTATCTAACTAATTTGCTTGGCACGATAATGGAACTGTATACTCCTCAGGATATTACATGAAAGCAGCTATATTCCTTATATTAATACTAACAGTGTGTTGTTCCTGCAAACAAGGCAACAAACATCCGCAAGCTGAGCTTATAAATAAAAGCACATCAGAAAGTCTAAACCCCCGACAAATTATTTTATATGCTGATTCAATCGACGCAAATCTGAAAGCGATGGAAAAATCGGTAAGCCTCATTTATATAATGGCTGAATCTTCTTTCCACATAGAGCAGTATAGTTTTCAAGGAAAGCCAGTTCTGATGGTGAAGTATGCTGGTAATGAAGGTTTAAACATAAATAACGAAAAATATTATTTCAAAGACGACAGCCTTATCCTAATCAAACAAAACAGTAAACTTATAAAAGAAAGAGACATTGAATATAGCAATAAGCAAGTTTATTTAAGGAAAAATATACCTTTCTTAGAAGAGGTAAAAACCGCATCATCTGTCGACGCACTTATTCCTAAAGCCTTTAAACAATTTAAAAACAATAACCCCACTCATTTTCAGGACTCTGTCCAAATATTAAATGATGCACTAGCGAGCAGCAACCGTTTTGAAATGATATTCGATCAGTTTATCCCAGGATCCGAAGCCAGCGTATTACTTTTAAAAAGTAAGATCCCCGGAAGCTATACTTCAATCTTGAGTGTTTTTCAAAAAGACGCATTTATAGATAGTCTACAAAAAGATCCTTCTTGGTTTAGAAATCAAAAACTAAACTTAAAGTGGAATATAATTAACAATGAGGCGGTTTATGTTCCAGTTAAGCTAACTTCAGCAAGCGGATTAAATAAATAAATATTTCCATTATCAAGACTCGTACACCTATACCTTTTGCGCAATCGCTCGCCTTTTTTAAATCGCCTTCCGTCCTTTATCGTAAAAGTAGCATTTAGAGGAAGTTCTTCTAACTTATGGGCATTATAAGTGCTGGGATCATATTTTTTGAGCGCCCTGGACAAGTTTAAATCTGTGCAGCTGGCAGCAGATGGATTGTCTAGATAACGCACTATTGCAAGCTGGACGTCTTTCGGAAAAATTTGCTTTTCTAGAAATGGAACCATCATTCTTTTAAAGTTTCGCTTCCATTCTTCACCGTGTGGCTTAACTTTATTCTTATGATCATTCCAGGTTAAAAGATGAGCAAACTCATGTACTGTTGTTACCAGAAAAGCATAGTTATTTAGGTTATTATTTACTGAGATTTTATGACCTAGTCCATTAAATGGGTGTCTATAATCTCCAAGTTTAGTGGCTCTTGACCTAGATATCTTAAATTCGCACTGAAAATAGTCTATCCACCGTGCAACTACGGGAGCTGCACTAGCAGGCATATATTGTGCTAAGATGTTCTCCTTTTCCACAACCACAAGTTACGGAATTATTTTAAAAATTGATAAGCAATTAAACTGGCTACGTAAGCAAGAGCAGTCATGTAACCAAACTGAATAGCAGGCCATTTCCAAGACTTGGTTTCTCTGTAAACTACCGCAACAGTACTCATACATTGCATGGCAAAAGCATAGAATAGCATTAGCGATAATGCTGTGGCAAAAGTAAATACAGGTAACCCAGTTTCCGGATTTATAGCGTCTCTTATCTTATCTCTTAATCTAAGTTCTCCTCCATCCTTGCCTACATAATCTACACTATAGATCGTTGCCATTGTACCTACAAATGCCTCTCTAGCAGCAAATGAAGTAATCAATGCAATTCCAATTTTCCAATCGTAGCCCAATGGCTTAATTGCAGGCTCAATAGATCGTCCTAATATCCCAGCATAAGAGTTCTCCAATTTCTCTGCGGCCATATCCCTTTGCAAATTATCAAATACTAAACTATCTTGCAGTGTTAGTTTAGTATTCTTATATTTTTTCACAAGTGATTGGTATTTTGCATTAATTCCTTCGAATCTTTTTGGAGGACCATAAGTTGCCAAAACCCAAAGTACAATGGAAATAGCTATAATTACTTTACCAGCCTCCAGTACAAAGGTTTTAGACTTTTCATACATCGTTAAAAATACATTACTCCATCTTGGCATTCTATAAACCGGAAGCTCCATAATAAAATACGATCGTTCTTTTGCTTTCAAAATAAATTTCATAACAAAAGCCACAAGCATCGCTGCTACAATTGTAATCGTATACATAGCCATAAACGTGAGCGTTTGAAGGCTAATAAAACCAAAATACATTTTATTAGGCACCACAAGTGTGATCATCAAGGAATATACAGGCAACCTTGCAGAGCAACTCACCAATGGAGTAACCATGATGGTAATCATTCTATCTTTCCAGTTTTCAATATTTCTGGCACTCATAATCGAAGGTACCGCACATGCAATACCACCAATCATAGGTACGACAGACTTACCACTTAAACCGAACTTACGCATGATCTTATCCATCATAAACGTTACCCTAGCCATATAGCCTGTATCTTCCAAAATCGAGATCAGGGCAAAAAGAATGGCAATTTGAGGAATAAAAATAACAATTCCTCCTAAACCTGCCACTACTCCATCTAGTAAAAGATCACTAAGCACACCTTGGGGCAAATGCTCATGTCCATACCCAGTTATCCATGTAAATCCAGATTCTATAAGGCCCATTGGGTAGGCAGACCAGGAAAAAATAGCATTAAAAACAAAAAATAGAATTAATAAAAAGATAAAAAAGCCCCAGAATCTATTTGTTAAAATAGAATCCAATCTATCAGTCATTTTAAATTTGCGTTCCGCACCCGTTACTTTTACTACATCCGTAAGCACGGTGCTCAAATGCCTATATCTTGCAATGGTTTCTGCCGCTTGGATTTTCGAAGATTCAAATCCATGCAATTGTTGTATTTCTTCTATTTCCTGTTGTTGTTTTTCGCTAAGAAAACCAAGATATTCATGCTGATGTAATACTTGCAATGCATAATAGTTATTTGGAGTATTAAGCTTAGTTGCAACCTCAAATATAGCCTCAGCTGCGAAAATCGAAACATCAATCCCAGGTAATTGTGTACTTATGAGACCAGTGTTGGACAGCGCGTTTTTCAGTATATCAAGTCCTTCATTTTTTCTGGCAGACATTTCAATTACTTGGATTCCCAAGCGATTGGCGAGTTTATTTACATCAATATGAATACTCTCTTTCTTGGCCATATCAGTCATGTTCAATACCAATAACATCGGAATACTTAAGTCGGCCACTTGAGAACAGAGCAATAAATTACGCCTGAGATTGGTTGCATCTGCAACGAGAACAATAAGGTCTGGGTGACTGTTATTTTCTTTATCGGCAAGCACCTGAAACACAATACTTTCGTCCTTACTCTTTGGATACAGGCTGTAAGTTCCGGGAAGATCTATAATCTCCGCCTCTCTACCATCAGCAAGACTACAATAACCTACTTTTTTGTCAACTGTAATACCGGGAAAATTACCTATTTTCTGGTTTAATCCCGTAAGGAGATTAAACAAGGTAGATTTACCCGTATTGGGATTTCCAACAAGAGCAATTTTAATGTGTCTCGCCAAGTTTCTATTGTATTATGATAACAGAGGCTTCGCTTTTCCTAAGACAAAGCTGATAGCCGGCAACGCGAATCGCGATGGGATCACCTAACGGAGCAAAGCGCTCAACTTCAACAAGCTCACCAGGGAGGCAACCCATCTCCATCAGTTTAACAGACATTTCAAGATCGGTAAATGCTACAATGGTTCCCGTTTCTCCTGGATTCAAGTGCGAAAGTTTCATCTGCTTCTATGTATTATTGTAGGCGCAATTTAGTCTTAATTTATAATAAATCCAAATAAAGAATAGCCTTAAAGAAGTCTATTTTTTAGGGTAGGTATTATAACTAACTTTCGGGCACTTACAGCCAGAATTAAAAATGCCGCAACCCCCAAGAGCTATTCCACAGAGCAGAATTATCAACACGCTAACCTTTATTTTCATAATAATCCGATTTATGTAAAAGTACATAACTACAAACTGCCATTAGAACGCCAAGCATATCGCATACAAAGTCCCAAACTTCAGCCGACCGATAAGGAAAGAATTTCCACTGGATCAATTCAATTCCAGCACCTATTACAGAGGTGATGAAAAGTATTTTAAATATGGTAAAGAATCGAAACCTATAACTCTTCTTCTCCAGAATGCGGCCAAAGAAAAGCAGAACAGTTAGTATAAAGAAAAAGCCTAAATGAACAAGTTTATCAAACCCCTCAAAAAAAAAGCCTGATCCCGAAGAAGCAGGCATTCTTATGCAGCAAAGTATTAAAATAAAGACAGACCAAGCAATAGCCCAGCCATGATATTTTATCTTCCTTAAAAATTCCATTAATTATGCTCCAACTAGAGCCTTATATGCATCGGCATCAAGTAATTCGTTAACGGAGGTAACATCTGCCAAGGTTACTTTTACCATCCATCCTTCTCCGTAAGGGTCAGAATTTACAAGCTCAGGGTTATTGTTCAAAGCCTCGTTAACTTCCAAGACAGTAGCTGTAACAGGCATAAAAAGATCAGAAACAGTTTTTACGGCCTCAGCAGTTCCAAATACTTCATCTTTTTGTACTTCATCTCCAACAGTATTAATATCTATATATACAATATCACCCAATTCGCGCTGTGCGAAATCAGTAATACCAATAACAGCATCATTACCTTCAACTCTAAGCCATTCGTGGTCTTTTGTATATTTAAATTCTGATGGAAAATTCATATTTTCGTAACTCTATGTTAATTAATACTTTATGATAAAAAACTGAAGTTGATTACAAACTTCATTAGTTGTTGCATACAAATTTACTAATATTTACAAACATTAGTATTGTTTCACTAAACAATAAGTTTCTCATTTGTATTAGCTTTATTATGCTTAATAACATTAATACCTGGCCAGAAAAACAGAAAACATTGGATTCTATTCAATCCTGAATTGGGCATACAAGGTATCTGGCTTCGTGCATTTAATATCTGTTAAATGGCCATCGATAGTTGTTCAGGTATCATTAGATATACCAATGATACGGAAAGGATAGCCGACGGATACGGAAAGGATAACCGACAATACTACCCAGGCCGAAGGCAGGTACTATCCAGGCCGAAGGCAGGCACCATCTACACCTGCGTTTCAAAGATAATTATTCTGGCTATTTATCTAATTCAAGGTGATCCTCAAACTAAATCCAAAATTACTGAAAGAAGTATTAAATGTTTGAGAGGTATAAGGTTTGGTAATATTAGAGTCGTAAAACAACCTAATATTGAATCGCTGGTTAAGGATATAGTCTACACTTGGGCGCATGGTAATATTCTTTGCTCCAGATGATACTTCAGCTTCTGCAATGTCTGCTCGGTATATTACTGTTTTATTGTCCCTCACTGCCACATCTAGTTTAAAGTCCATATTGTTGTCCATCTTTATTTGGCTGAAGAGACCAAATGGGAATCTGAATTTTGTAGTCCGGTAACCAATGCCAAAAACCATATTATTTTCTGATAATTGTGCGAGCTGACTGTTGGAAAGGCTTAAACCAAGAAGCCTGGACCTCCCCAATTCGAAATTTGCGGTAAGGTTATTTTTAAGTCTAGTATCTACTCCAATTAATGGAGAAAACTGTTCTGCAATGGTGACCTGACTATATTGATAATTTGGAAGGAAATTGTTATTTGCATTTCTTGTACTTGATCCACCATTTATTTCCTGATACTTGATTAGTGAATTGAACCCATTTACACTGTATATCGATCGATAAGAATGCTTAATATCTATCGAGATAAACTTATCAGCCAGGTATGGGATACGTGTTAAGCCCCGGTAATTTACCCTCCAGTTAGGCAACGGGATTTTCGGAAATGTACCGAGACTAACAGAGGATGCATCTTTTCCAGTGTATGCTGCTAAAAATGCCGACACCAATACACCTTGCGCGTTCTTATCATAGCCGTCAGCAAAACCTCCAGATGTACCTGAAGAATTAGGATTACTGCTACCCAATCGTCTTGAAATTACTTGGCGATTATTCATAAAATTCGTGTACAGTTGGGAAACTGCACTCCCTGATTTTTCTGAAAATGCCGTGCCGAGTGTAATGAAAGACACACTGTAATCTCCCGTAGTAAAAGGACTAAGATTCCTAAAATCCCGAAGATCACTGTTATAACGGAAGTTACTAGAATAATTTAAAGTCCGGTTCTTGTTTGCAGTAAGGGTAATGCTTAGATCTCGAATAGGTTCAATTAAACTTGTAAGGCTTAAATCCTCTCTTAATGTGTTTATATATAGCTGTGATTGTAGCGTATCACTTGTAATCCAACTATTATTTAAAGCCAGGTTCCTGATATCTCTTTGGCTCCCCAAAACAAAACCTAAGCCTGGTGCACCAGTAATATTATCTAAACCAAGATAACTTGTTTTAGGCAAATAGCCTGGCAAAAATATGCCCTTAGTTTCTGTATAAGCACCTGCAACATTCTTAACGCCTGTTAAAATCCCAACAAAGAAGCCTGTCCCAGATTGTTTTTCTCCTGCTGGGTTTACTTTTCTAACAAAGCCAAATTTATTATAAAGTCCAGTTAGATTCAAACTGGGATTAACTTGGATTACCCTTGAGTTCTGTATCGTATTACCAAGATTGATGTTTGGATCTCTAAAAGTAGAGAGCGGTTCAGTTTGCCAATTAAAATTGGTTCCATACCTTGTTGTAACAGTCACCCAATCCAGCCCGGGTATTTTATTTATCGGCAAATTGTAAGTCAGATTAATGTTATGGGTATAGTCAGTATTTCTACCTAAACGTTTCAGGTTTTGCCAAAGTGTATCTCGCTTAATGCCCTCAATCCTACCCTGAGGTTCATCAATGATGGAATAGTTTGTAGCATCAAAATCTAGGGTCATTGACCTGCTTAAGTTCCACGTTATACCGTAAACCCTTGTTACTAGGAAATTCTTATTATAAGTAGTATTTATCGGAATGTAATTATTAGGATCATTATTTCGCAAGCTATTTTCTGAATAATAACGGTCAAGATCTATTCTAAAATTGATCGAGCTGGGCAATAAGCTAAAATTAAATTCTTTTAGCAATGCTAGCGTATTGGACTTTATCAACTTATCAAATGGACTATAGACTTTAGACGGGGCGGCGTAATTGTAAGCTAAAGATGCTCTGTACGTCCGTTGTATATTATTCTGATTAATAAAATCACGGTGTGCAAATTTGGTGTAAGCATAACTCGCATTTAAGTTTTCTACATCCCAAATTTTAGGTGTCCTTTCCAGATTTGTTCGTTCTTTTCTAACATTAGTGAAACTTATACTATTCCTGGTGGTTAAGTCCTGAGCATATTTAAGTATTTCCTTTTTCTCGGACTTCGTGGCAGCATTCAGTGCATTATTCAATTCTATGTCTGGAGTTCTTGGGTCATATTGCGGAGTGCTTACCTGGCTGGAATAACTTACAAACATGGGTACACGTATACCTGATTTCTTCGGTAAGAATTTACCAAGTTCCATACTTGACGAGGCATCAAAAAACACATTATCTGCACGATTTCTTTCACTAACTCGCTTCTCTAAAGAACCAAATCCTATTGTAGTTTTACTTGCAGAAACATTCACATCAGCGAAGTCTGCCAGTTGCGCATTCATTCTAGCGGTTGCCGCCCAACCACCACGCTCATCGAACTCTGTTAACCGAAGTTCGTTAAACCAAACTTGGGCACTTTTATCTTGCCCATCATCGTGTAGCGGATTGGCTGCATTTTTTAAAGAATTTTTAAGCCCTAGCATATATACCTTGATCTTACTCATATCTGGCTGGCCTTTTATGGTAATCGAATAACTGTTTTCTAGGTAGGTAAAAGGAATATTTACAGGCCAAGGTTGTCCGTTAAGCAGTGTTTTGTTCCTGGCTAGCTTCGCATTCTGAAACAATTCCAACTTAATATCTATCTTATTTTGATCTGGCCAGATCGCATAAGGGTCGCTTGTGCCCGGTGTAGTTACCTTAAGTGGTAAGGAATATTCATAATAGTTGTCCTGATTATCCGCACCAATTCTTATGAAAGCATTCAAATCATTATCGCTCAATGTTGTATTACCCAGTGCTTCAAGATGCACATACATCTCTAAGCGTTTATAAGACCTGAAATCATTGATGGCAGTTTTGAATGCAGCGCGACCATAACCATCCCTCAAGTTCCTTATATTAACAGAGAGCGATTGCTCATTTTGTCTGGTATCTCCACGATAGTTACTAAAGTCCCTTTCTCTTTCAATACCAGGAGGTACTACGTAAGGTATCGGCGTACGCTTTCCATTTTCTTCAATATTTACAGTTGCAACTTCGATAGTGGAGTTATCAGCACCAATAGGCAGCAAAGATTGATCTACAATAACTTTTGCAGGATCATTATTAACATTGTATTGTCTCCATTCTCCCCTAACCAATTGTATCTTACCAAATCTTAAAACTGTAGTGTCTGCAAAATTGGTCATAAACATCCTGATAAAGCGGATAGATTTAAAGTCTTGGATATTACCCACTTTTTTCTGGTATTGTGCGACCGGGATCCTGATCTGGTACCAGGTAACTGGCTGTGTGGTTCCGTTGGCGAGCTTTATTTGAGAAGTGATCTTATCTGTAACAAAATTTTGCCCTACCTGCAAATCTCCGGGGCGCATAGAAACTTTGTACTGATAATATTCATCACTCTGTGTCATGTTATTATCTCTATTCACATCCTCTCCATCCGGCAGTGAGGTATTTGCAGAATTATCTACCCCGAAATCTTCCTGAGATTGCGAAGGCGTTTTAGAGTTCCCATCCGTACCGTTGTAGCGCTGGTATCTTTTTAAGATCCCGGCATTTGACTGGTCAAGCGCACCGCTCCGGTAATAAGAATAATCATCAGATGATGGATCGTTATCTAGCGCTGCAGCAGCGTCTGGATTTAACTGCGCTTTAATCTGTGCAATTAGTACTGCAAACTTAGTCTTCTCATCAGCATTTGCCAGTCCATCCAATCCAACATCCTGAATTTTTCTGGCACCGGGATCATTATCGAAAGCCTGAACTACAGGCTGAAGTTTAGGTACCCTGCCCCAATTTGTTTCCTCGTATTTACTTTGATCGCCATTTATAGGTAGGCCATTTTCCAATGATTTCCTTCCATCTTTTAAAATATCTTCGGAAATATTTCCCAAGTTAAAATAAAGGTCGCCACCTGTAGAATTAGATTTGTAGATATTCGGATCCATCAGCCACAATTCAATAAACTCTATATTAAGAGCTTCAAAATCATTGGCTTCCAAACGCCTGAACAAACCACCCCATCTTGATCTTGGATTTGTAAGCAAGCCGTTTGCGTTAAATCCAGTTGGTGTATAATTATATGGGCCTCTAACCATTGGATAAAATGCAAGATCTAAAGTAGGCAACGTAACTGCTTGTCCTATAGCTGTTTCCTTAAATGGAAATACTTCCTGTTCGATAATTTCTCTCACATAATGATTTGACAGTTCAGTTCTATTGCCTTTTAAACTAGCAGGTAGGTTGCTGGCGGTTCTGTTATAAAATGTTGGATCAATGTTATAAAATGCAATCTGCGCCCTATTATATCCATAGCTAAGATTGTCAATTAACTGGGATTCTGAAAACATCTGTGGCGTACCTGATAATTGCCATGCTATTGCACTCTTCAAATCAATTATGGAACGTGATGCCTCAAAATCATCTAAAAAACTAACACCACCAGTTGAACCACCAACATTGAGCGCTCTTGGATGTCCTGGTATTAATTGGGCAAATTCACCGGAAAATGTAATATTAGATGGTACTTTAGTAGAAATAAATGGCAGTTTATCTACCAACCTAGTTAAAAATCTTGATGCCGAACTATAGTTTACATCCATACCCCAAATGGTATTGGATATTGGTTCCTCTCCTAAATTAACTTTCGGGGTAAGTGGCTTTTCAGACAGGCTCAAGAAGGTTCCACCTACATTTAATTTATTGTTAACCTTGTAGTCTAATCTAGTACCAAACAATGATCGCTGTTGCAAACCAAAAAGTTCATTATTCTCTGTAGAGATCCTGATAGGCTGGCCTGAGATTAGCAAACCTGTATTAAGGATTTTTACTCTTCCTCCCTGATAATCGACAGTAAAATCAACACCTTCTTGTAATGGGATGGTGCCAGAGAATACTTTTACTGATCCTTCTGGAACATTGATGGCATTAAGACTGAATTCAGATGAGATTTCTGATTGATAATCTCCTTTTATAACATATCTGTTTTGTCTGGTAAAAAGTTGCTGAGCAATAACCTTAGTTGAGTCGTATAGGGCGTTATAAGTATACTTATCAATAAATGTTTGTTCAGATGGCAGAAACTGCGCGGCAAGATCTTTACCAAATGGCTCCAATTGAGGGAAAATGATCCTGCCATTAAGCGGGTCAATAGTAATATAGCCATTCCTGGTATTGGTTACCAAAACAGCAGTATTGTTACTGGTATTAGTTTGGACCCCCGCGTTGCCAAATGATGTACCTCCCGAAATATTACTAGTGGAGCTAAAAGGCTCATTATTGGTTTCAAAATCAAAGATTCCATCAGGCATAAGTTCATTCTGTTGGTTCAATCTATCTAGACCAACAACCTGTAGCCACAACT
>JANXVH010000075.1 GCA_025351765.1 Pedobacter sp. | reverse complement strand
ATGATTGTTTAAAATGGGAATTTAAGTTGATAAATTTGATGGGTTAAAAATACGAATATTGCTGAATAATAACTCAAACTTGTCATTCGCTAAATGGACATGCATCACCAAATGTATTCTTCGCTTTTTTGTTTCAAATCTTAAAATAATGAAACAGAAAAAACTCTTTGGCATCCTCGCATTTATTGTGCTTTGCTTGCCACATGTGCTTTTGGCACAAAAGAAAGGCGATGGCCTTTCTACCATGAAACCCGGCGACTGGTTTGAGGTGCTGGTATCTGACACGGCTAGAAAGCCAAATAATGAAAGCTATCGTTACAATATCAAATATCTATTAAAAGCAGTTGAACCTAATGGGAATAGGCAATTCAATCTAAATCTCGAAAGGATCAGAATAACATTTTCTACTCCTAAAAGTCAACCGTTAGGTTATGATTCTTACTATCCTCCATTTAAACAAGGTTTAGAGCAAAAGACAACCAAACCGGTATTTTTAGCAATAGTTGATAAAACTGGTAAAGTGAAATCTATGAAAGCAGGAAATGTTTTTGCTAAAATAACCCTCAATGAGATTGCCCTACGTAAGGAATACGGAGGTACATCAGTGGAACTAGAGCCTATACATGAGCAAACTGCCTCTGCAGTATCACAGCCAATATTTAAAGCTTTAGCCGATCATGAAAATGACTGGTTTACCGGAAGTTTATTTAAGGATACGAATTTGAGCTATACCCTGTCTGCGGCGAGTTTTCCTATTAAACAGAATGTAGTGATTGAAGGAAGAATCAAAAATGTAAATCAGCAGGTTAGGGATAGGTTTAGTCTATATTTTCCGTTGGCAAATGGTGCATTTAAAATAGCAAAAGATGGAAGCTTTAAACTTACGGCACAGCTTGTCGAAGGAGCAGGTGCTACGCTATATTACAGTTATTCGCTAGTAGATGATAAAAAAGCTGCGGCCATAATTGCTCCAAAAGGGGTTGATATTGAATTAAAGATGTTTAAATTAGAGATACCCTTGTTTTTACAACCGGGAGATACACTTCTTATCAATGCAGATGGAAACGACTTTATAAATACTTTGCAATTTTCTGGAAATGCTGCTAAAAAAGCCGTGTATGGATTAAAATTGGCTAAGCTTGCCCAGAATAGAAAGACAGAGGAGATACCGTTTGGTGTTAAGTCTTTTTCTGCAGAAAGCTTTATGAAAGGCCAACAATTGGATAAAACTAGTTTCAATCAAATTGCCTCATCGTATCAAGAGTTGTTACCTGCATCCGTATTGAAATATTATCAGCTTAAATTTACTTTTGAACAAGCTACTGATCGACTGGATTTTCTATCGAAAACATTTTTTAAGAGTACATCCGATTCTCCCGAAGACTTTGAGCATTTCCCAGATCACTTTTTTAAATCGATTGATACCTTGCCTGTTTTAATGATTGACTATAATACTGCGAGTTGGTACACGTCTTTTTTAAACCTATCTACCCTGTATCAGAGTGTCAAAGTTAGTAAGCTCAACGGAGGTAGTGATGGATTTTTTCTTGGGGATTATGTTTTATCCCTAAATTACCTAAGACGTTACCCTTTATATAGTTCGCTGGCTAGAGCAATTGAAAATCAGCTGAAATCAAGTAACTGGAAAAATGCGCAAACCCTAACACCTTACTATGAGGACTTTATTAACAATTGTGGAGATACCTCGTTGACGAACCTGGTAGCGTGGAAATGGCATACCTTATCTAACTGGGCACCGGGTAAATTACTTCCTTTAAAACCACTTAAGCTTGCTGATGGAGAAACTTTGGATTTTACCAAGTTCAAGGGCAGAGTATTGAGTATAACTTATAATTTTTCCTACCCAGATGAAATGAAGAAGTTAATGGGGAGGATTAAAAAACAAGATGCGGCTAAAGTTCATTTTATTATTGTACAGATAAAGGAAGTAGGTTTCCCTGTGTCCACAATTGCTGAAGAGCTTAAAAAACTACCCCAGGTTACTTATGTTGAAGTAAATAGAAACGAAATTGAAAAAGACCCTTCGCTGTTAATTAGAATTTTTGATATTAAGACCTTTGTTTTGGATGCCGACTTACGAATTATTGAAGACAACATTAACGATAGTCCAAATAATTTACCGCAAGACGATCTATTCAATAAAGCGATACAAAAGGCACTGGAACCCAAAAAAATGAATAAAGAGCAAAAGGCAGAATTAATTAAAACAATAGGATGGAGCGCAGGCTCCATTCTGTTTGCCAGCCTTATTTTCTTTTGGATTTACAAAGCCAGGGTAGCAACAATAAGGAGAAAAGAATTTCTACACAGACAAATCAAAGAATTGGAGATCAAGGCAATCCGTTCTCAAATGAATCCTCATTTTATATTTAATGCACTTAATTCAATCCAGTCCCTTATCAACTCTCATCAGTACAAAGAAGCAAATATTTACCTGGAAAAGTTTTCATTATTGATGCGAAAGGTGCTAAATAATTCTGAGAAGACATTTGTAAGTCTATTTGATGAAATAGAAGCTGTAACGCTGTATGTGGAACTAGAAAAACTGAGATTTGATTTTGTGTTTAAAATTGAGGTAGATCAGAATATCAATACTGATCTTATTGAGATACCGGGGATGATTACCCAACCTTTAATTGAAAATGCTATTTTACATGGGATTGCCCGTAAAGGTAGCGCAGGTTTACTTACGGTTAATATTACAAAAGAGCATAGGTATTTAAAGATAGCTGTAATGGATAATGGTTCAGGTTGGAAGGAGCATGCTATGGAACAGAAAGGATTTGGTTTAAAGCTGGTTCGAGAGCGATTGAATTTATTGAATACCAAGGATATGAAAGGTAACCTGGAGATAAATAGCAATTTAGCAAAACAAGGTAATGGCGTTTCTGCAGTATTAACCATCCCCATAGATTAAGAAAATTGAACTCGCAGATGAACATCAAAGTTATAATTGTAGACGACGAAACTAAAAGCAGAAGTAACCTTAGGCAATTACTGAGTGAATATTGCCCCTCTGTTGATGTAGTTGCCGAAGCTGATTCTGCCACGATAGCCCTTGCACTAATTGCTGACTATAAGCCGGACTTGCTTTTTCTTGATATTGAAATGGGAGCGCTTTCTGGTTTTGATTTATTGAAACTATTAAACGGACAGCAGACATTTGAAGTAATATTTGTAACGGCATTTGATAAATATGGTATACAAGCAGTAAAGGCATGCGCGATAGATTACTTGTTGAAACCCATTAACATAGTGGAATTAAGTAATGCCGTAGATAAGGCCATTAAGCAGATTAGACCGAAAAAAGAAAATGAACGCCTCAAAGAATTGGTAGCCAATATTGACCGCCGAGATGATGAACAAAAAATAGCTGTTCCACTTGC
>JANXVH010000101.1 GCA_025351765.1 Pedobacter sp. | reverse complement strand
ATTCTTTCATTACCCATTTTAGTAAACGGATAAATGGTAAACGCTGCCCAAAACCCTCTATCCAAAACCTCTTTTACTGTTTCTTCATTGTTATGGTCAACAATCACCATATGAGGGGCAACCCCCTGCTCAATGGAGATGTCCATGCTGCGTTGCGTACCTTTCTTTTTATCACGGTGCGGAGTATGGATTTGTACGGGTAAACCAGCTTCTTTAGCCAGATCCAGTTGCATACGGAAATATCTTTCCTCTGCAGCTGTTTGATCGTCGAAACCAATTTCGCCAATGCCAACTACGCCTTCCTTAAAAATAAAGTTTGGTAATATCTCCATCACTTGTTCGGCCAATTTCTCATTGTTTGCCTCGCGAGAATTTAATCCAATGGTGCAGTAATGCTTAATGCCAAATTGCGAGGAACGGAATCTTTCCCATCCAATAAGACTACTATAATAATCAGTAAAACTATCTAATCCTGTACGCGGTTGCCCCAGCCAGAAGGCCGGCTCAATTAAAGCAACAATTCCTGCATCGGCCATCGCCTGATAATCATCAGTGGTACGTGAGGTCATGTGAACATGCGGATCAAAAAACTTCATTCCGCTAATGGCATTCAGATCAAGAGTAGTTTGAATTTTCTCTCCTGCATTTCTCTCCTGGAAACTCTCGTTACAACACATAATTCAATTTTAAGTATTCTGGTTTTTTAACGCTATTAATTTATAAATGTTGGGTTCAACAGTTCTATGAGCTGCGGTCCTTTCTGCAATATAATCCGTAAGCGTATCTTTTAGAGACTGATTAATTCTTGAATCCAAACCCGTTATTTTAGTTACATCCTTTTCAGTAAAAAAGGCTTTAAGCACCAGCTGGTTCCAGGAGTTTTCACTTAGAAACATTGCAGGGTAAGGGTTGTGGTACATGATCGATTCCAACACTGTTCCAATATTACTTCTTATACCTGTTTCACATCTTGATATCCATTCTTCCGGATAAGCATAGAAAGGCAATGCCGAATATAACGCAACCTGCTCATTCATTTCAGAAGCATTAAAAAGGGCATTTATCTTTTTTAAATATTTATCCTTGTCATTAGGATTTACCTGCATCAGCAGCCAAACCCTACATAAGCGGTCTGTGCTCCAGCCTTCCAGAGAAAAGCCCACAAGTAAATGTTCAATTTCTATAAGTGCTTCTTGCCCGTTGATCTCTCCTTTTCCTGTTTGTTTCGGCAGGTTAGAAAAAGCCATGTTAAGTTGAAGAGATTTATCTTCATTTTTAACCAATGCAGCTTTAGTCTCCAGCCAAACAAACGCTTCGGGCTGAAGATTTTGTTTTATAATAGAAAGGAATACCTGCCTGGCCTTGCTGAGCTCCTCTGTTCCTATTAACATGATTCGTTTTTTTAGTTAACCGCCACAAAATAATTAATGGACAATGCCCCACTGATAATCAGCAGGCCAAAAAATTCCCTGGTTTTTTCAATGTAGGGCTTTGTAGCTTGCATGCTCTCTACCAGACTCGGTCGGTTATACTTGCCAATCCAGTCTCGCACACCATCTTTAGAAAAGAACAAAATAGCTGCGTAAATCAGGTAAAAAGTGATGGCACCTAAATAAACATTCGGGTAAAACTTGTTAAAAATTGCCAATCCGCAACAAACAGAAGCTACCAAATAGATTGGAACCCATAACCAAGGGTCAATATCGTTTAGGTTCAGGTAGGCGAAAACAAGAAACGAAAGGCAAAATAACGCGTTTAAAATGCTCAGTAGCATGGTAATGAAATTTAATTGTGTGTTATTTGATTACTTAATACAAATAAACAGATAAATAACTCGATTTGACAATAGCGCATTGTAAAAAAAGGAATATATGACATGGCTTTGTAAAATATATCGGCTTAACGGTCGCTTACATTGTCGAGGGGATATCGTGTTGAGGAGTTAAAGTTTCTCGTAGGTATAAGTAACAAAGGTTTTAGTCTCAACGGCCATTGGAGGGTCTGTTTCAGTAATTACAGCAGTTAGAGGTAAACCTTCTTCGTTATAAGTATAATTGTAAGTTTTCTGGTGTTTGATGTTGCGGGTTTCAGTTACATCTTTTAATATCTCATTTGTTGATATGCGATCAATATTCTCAACGCCAAAGGCCCACTTAGTATTGGCATTAAATAACACATTCTTCTTCTCTCCAAAGGTGTAATTGTTATTAGTTACTGTTCTGTTGTTAAGTTCTTGAATTTCAATAATATTGCCGTTTTCATAAAACAGGTATAGTTTACGAACTTGTACGCCATTGTTATAGAAATTGATCTGACTCGTTTCATTCAACCCGCTTGATATATTAAACTGTAAAGTTGTTTGTAAAACGCCAGACTGATAAACCTTTGATATCCCCTTGCTTGGAATATCGTCTTTATAAGTTATCTCTGATGAGGTGGTTTTGCTGCCCTCATTAACCTCAATGTTGATGATCTTATTTCCAGAATAGGTATATAAAGTCATGTCGCTGCCTTTTTTTACCATACTCAGTCTTTCATTTTCATCATAAACAAAGTTGGTGATGGAAGTCACGCCTCCCTTTACCTCAGCTATTTTAGTTAGCTGAAGTTCCTTTACCGGTGCAGATTCCATAAATTTCCTTTTTTCGCAGGAAGAAAAATTTACAGATAATAATAAAGAAAGAAGAAGCCAACCTCTATTCATTCCACTCAATTGAATATTAAAACTACACAAAATATTTAAGCTATTTGAAATCAACAAATTGAGTCTGGCTGGTATCCTATAAGTCTCTTATAGCAAAGTAAGAAGAATGGATACGATTGCAGAGAAATCTGGTCGTGCCTTAACGTTTTCGCTCGTGCAATTATCCCTTAACTGGTTTAATTCATTTATGGCATTACACTCCTGCTCACCACATAAATTTATCAGATCATCCAGCAGACACCCAAAAGCGCTAACTTCTATCCGCTCTAAATGCGTAGTTAGTCCCATATCATTTCTATCATAGAACGAAGCGGCACCAAAATCTCCAAATAAGGTATTGCCTTCATTATCTGTTAACGTATTGTGGGCATACAGATCGCCATGCATAATTCCTTTGCTATGCAATTGTGTAGCTACGGAAGCGATGGTTGCTGCAATTCTTAGAAGGTGTGATAAAGACAGCCTGGCGCCTGATCTGAAAATATCTCTTGTGCAGCTTTCCATGCTTGGCGGATCCCCCAAATTATAAAAGCGAGGTTGAATTAACTCCATAACCAGCCCTTTCTTGTCTTCCGGGTGGCTTGTTATTTGTCCAATAAGTTGCACTAATCCGGGATGATTGCCGGCCGTTATACAAGTATCCATCTCGTCCTGCGGCAGCCCATCACTGGTTACAGAGCCCTTAAAAACTTTAATTGCAATAGCTTTAGACAGGTGCTCAGTATTAAGTCTGGCCTGGTAAATAATGCCAGAGGCACCCTCTCCTAATTTTTTGCCAATTTCAAGGTTATTCCAATCTACACAAGGAATAGACTGAATTAGTGGTTTATAAGAAAATGGATTCCCTGAAAAAGCCAGCCAGGAGAGCTTGGGCATAGTAAGTAGCCATTTTGGGAGCGCCTGTAGCAAGTTGGCAGAAATTCTCAATAAGCTAAGGTTGGAGCAAGTACTTAGCGACTCAGGTAGCTCTTCGAGCTTGTTGCCCGCAAGCATCAATTTTTGCATCCTTTTGCAATTGCCAATCGTGTCTGGCAAAGCTGATATGTGGTTGTTGGTTAGGATTAGCCAGCGCAAGTTTTTATTTAAGGCTTTGGAGGGGATGGTTTCAATTAAGTTGGCTTTGAAACCTACAATATCCAATTCTGGACAGTCGGCCAATACCCCAGGCATAACTTTAAATAAATTATAAGAACAGAAAAAAATCCTGAGCTTTTTCAACTTACCAAAATGGGGTGGAAGGGAGGATAATTTATTGCTGGATAAGTCGAGCACTTCAAGGCTTTCTGCTAGGTTAAAAATTTCTTCAGGAAAGGTAGAAAGACCTTCTGAGAGTTTTAAGGTTAGGGCACCTGAAAGCTCCCCGTCTTGTAATTGTTTTAAAGTTTGCATGAGTTGATAAAGATATTCGTTAAATTTTAGTCATTATAATTAGGCCAGTGGACCAATTCAGTTTGGTAAACCTAAGGTCTGCTCGTTGTTCCAGATGGGCGACTAGCTTTTTAACATTTTCTTCATGACCATCCGGCCAGTTTGATTGTGGTAACATGTCGTCAATAATGTAAAACCCTCCAGTTTTTACCATGCTTAAAGCTTCATCTAGCGTTTCATATTTCCCCGGCCAGGCATCTGCAAATACGAGATCAAATTCTAAGTCAGGGTTATTTTTTAGCCATTGTGTGGCATCTGTGCAAATGATTTTAACTCTCTTGTCATCATTAAAGAATTCTTTGGCAATAGCGCTGTACAACTCATTGTTGTCTATAGATATTACAGTAGATTTATCATCCATTGCCTCTACAATCCATGACAAGGATAGCCCCGTGCCTGTGCCCAGCTCTAAAAATTGTCCTTCGGGTTTAGATGCTATAAGCGTCCTCAATAAACTTCCAGTCTTTAAATCTGACGGCATAGAAAATTTAATTTTAGCAGAAGCGTCCTGAATGCTTTTATAATTTTCTGGCAATTTGATGGTAATATCGTCCATAGTAACAGTTTTGCTAAAGGTAAATTGTTTTGTATAGAAAATTAATGCAACTCGCTATTTTTAAAACCTATCATGCGTCTGGTTGATCAATCGGAACACTTTTTAATCTGCCTTTACACATAGACCATACAAGAACCATATTTAGCCCATACTTCTACACAAAACAGGTACCTTTTTGCGAAGAAGTATAGTCTTTGTATCGAAGAAGTATCGAAGGAGTTCCTTAGCAGTTGTATGGTTGTCTCGTCCTAGTATGGCTTTACATCAGTCCTGAATTTATTTGGCATCGTGCTAAATATGAAGTAGACTTAAAGGTGCATTTGCAAGCCGTTGATAATGTTCTGTTTGCACCTTTTTTCGGTCAAACGACGTACTAAAAACCGTCAAATGATGTACCAACTTCTGTCATATGGCCTTTTTAGTACACCGCATTTGGGTAAATTTGTAATACACAACGCGATGTTAGCAAGCAGTGATGCATGTGGAAAAGTTCTTTGACGTATTTCTGGGATTGGGGGGGTTAAATAAAGTGATATTGTCTATATTGAAGATCTCATAATCAATTAGCCGATAAGGGATTAGATTTGTATTGAATAATTGGAAAGTTATATGAAATTTCATACAACCTTGATAATTTGTATTTTTATAGCCGATAATAGTAAGAACTAATATAAATGGATGCTGTTAACAATTTTACGGATTTGATTTCAAACAATTCATTTGAGATGGATCTTTTTGTGCAACTATCGCCAGATATGATCTGTATTGCCGGGTATGATGGTTTTTTTAAAAAGATCAATCCTGCTGTGTCAAAAACATTGGGATACACGGAGGATGAGTTGTTAGGTAAGCCGATAAATGAGTTTGTTTATGTGGAGGACAAAGAAGCTACAATAGAAAGCAGAGAAGCTATCAAACGCTCCATTCCACTAATAAATTTTGAAAATAGATATGTAACCAAGACTGGTGAAATAGTTTGGCTGTCCTGGACATCTATAGGAATAGAAGAAAAACAGTTGGTATTTGGAATAGCTAAAAACATTACGCACAAAAAGCGGCTTGAGGAAGATAGGCATCTATTAATTGCCAGTCTAACATCAACTAATAATGAACTTAAACAATTGGCTTTTACTGCGGCGCACGATCTTAGGTCGCCGGTAAATAGTTTACTTTCTTTATTTAGCATGATTGATGATAAAAAGGTCGATAACAATGAAGTAGTTGAGTTACTGGATTTATTGAAACAGTCTTCAGAAAATTTGCGGGATACTTTAAATAACTACGTTGATATTTTAATTCAAAAAAAAAGTTTAAATATCCAAGTAAGCCCCGTAAGTTTTACAGAAACATTGAATAAAATAGGACGGTCCTTAAATTCATTAATTTTAGATACTAAAACTAAGATCTTCTCTGATTTTACCGAAGTAGATGGGATAAGTTTTAATAAAACATACATTGAAAGCATATTCCTTAACCTGGTATCTAATTCAATTAAGTACGCAAAAACGAATACTTATCCTCAAATATATTTAAGCAGTCAAAAAGTGGATGGTATTGTTACCTTAAAATTTAAAGACAATGGGATTGGATTTGATCTGGAAAAAGTAAAAGGCAAGGTTTTTGGTTTTAGCCAAACGTTTCATGATAACAAAGACAGCAAGGGTATTGGCTTATATTTGGTTTATAATCATATAACAAGTCTGGGCGGCCATATCGAGATTGATAGCAGGGTTAATGAAGGTGCTACATTTATTATTACATTTAAACCTTAATAAAACACTAGCCCTTATATTATACCAATGAAACAAGGTTTAACTCGCTAATAGCCAATATGACAAGTGCACCTAAAAAAAAAGACGGATCAAGCGTAAAAGTTGGGGAGAAGAAATGATTTTGCCGCCCCGCTAAAAATAGAATTATAATAGAAAAAGCCTCTCAGCGGTAACTGAAAGGCTTTTCTTTGGTGGGAAATGAGGGGTTCGAACCCCCGACCCCCTCGGTGTAAACGAGGTGCTCTGAACCAGCTGAGCTAATTTCCCTTTGGTTCTCCTTTGAACGGTTCGGCTTTTTAAAGGCCTTCTTCGTTGTTGGGAATGCAAATATACAGCGTTAACTCATTTTTGCAAAGTTTTTTTTATTTTTTTAAGATAATATTTCTTCTAGTATTTGATGTGACTTGATGTTCCCAAATGACGCTGTGTGTAAAGTATAGTAAACCAATATCTTATCTAGTAAAAATCTCCTCGTTTTATTGGTGATTTTTATTTCATTAATTTTCTCAAAAGGCACATTAAATAGCATAATAAACAAATCGGCTTCTGATTTTTCCAGGAAATTGAGGTGCGGTGGGCGTCTGGATTTAAATTCTCCCTCTTGCAGATCGAAAAAAGCAGCCTCACTTTTTGTTTCTAAACTAGGAGAGAATCCTAAAAATCGCGTAAGTTTTAAGAGGAAAGTAAGGTGATAGTTCGTGTTTGGTTCACTGCTCTCGTCAAACCAGCATACAGCGTTAAAAATAAAGTCGAACAGAAGTTCATCTGCCATCTGTTGCCGGATGCTCTTATAAAGCACCTCATTAAGAAATTGGATAATGGTGCTTTTAATGATGTTGTAAGGAATGCTGCTAAATACTGGCGAGGGGCGTAGCTCAGAAACGCGCTGTATACCCGTAGTATTTTTATGGTATACTACCATGTCTACAAGGTGTAATGGCTGCAGCATATTTATGCTGATCTTGGCCCTCGGTTTTTTAACACCGTTAATGAGGTAGGACTGGATTCCGAATTTCTCTGTAAACATCTGCACAACTACGCTGCTTTCGCTATAGGTGGTTGTTTTTAATACGATGCCCCGGGTTTTATGAAGCATTTATAAAAGTTTGGGAACAAAGATGATTAGGCCTATCACTAATGCAAGAATTGCAGCAACTACCACAGCTGCGGCTGCTACATCTTTAACAATTTTGGCTTTTTGATGAACATCAGGAGAAACAAGATCAACAAGCACTTCTAGGGCTGTATTGAAGAGTTCTGCTGTAATTACTATGCCGGCTGCTGCGGTGATCCACAACCATTCATTAGCTGTTAGGTTAAAATACCATCCCGCTAGCAGAACCAATACTAATGAAATTAGATGTAGTCTAAAGTTTTGCTCATGCTTGAAGGCATAAACAATACCTGAAAACGAATAAGTAAAGCTCTTTAAGAATTTTAGCATGATTTCTTGATAACTGAAACTTATTGCAAAGTACGTTATGCAACCAATAATATCCAATTGTTTATGCGTAACCCTTACATTTGCGCTGATGAATGGAGAAAAAGTAGTACTGCACCCTAGAAACAAACATAGATTTAATTATGATTTTGCTCAATTGGTAAAGTCTAATCCTTTATTCAGGGATTTCATCATCGTTAATGCTTATGGTAATGAGTCAATCAATTTCTCTAACCCAGCAGCAGTTAAAATTTTGAATCAATCTCTGCTGAGTCACTTTTACGATGTACATCACTGGGATATTCCTGAGGGATACCTTTGCCCTCCGGTTCCCGGTCGCGCAGATTATATTCACTATTTGGCAGATTTGCTGGCTGAAGATCGGAATGGTATTATCCCCACTGGTAAATCAGTTAAAGGTTTAGATATTGGTACAGGTGCAAACTGTATTTATCCAATAATTGGCAGAAAGGAATACGGCTGGTCATTTATAGGGTCTGATACCGATAGTTTAGCTATTAAAGCTGCTAAAACGATAGTTGAAGTAAACCCAGTTCTAGCGGGTCAGGCTTTTTTGCGGTTACAAGCCAACAAACACCATGTTTTTAAGGACATTATTAAGCCCGGCGAACGTTTTGATTTCACCATGTGTAACCCGCCCTTTCACGCTTCTGCTGAAGAGGCCGCAGCCGCCAGTGAGAAAAAAGGAAAAAACCTGGGTTATGCGAAAGGAAAAGTTGGGACACTTAATTTCGGGGGTAAAAATAATGAGCTTTGGTATGCGGGTGGTGAGCTTGAATTTATCAGAAAAATGATTGAAGAAAGCCTTTTGTTTGGCAGTCAGTGTTTATGGTTTACCAGTCTGGTGTCTAAAAGCAGTAACCTCCAATTTATTTACGGAGCGTTAAAATATGCAAAGGCCACACAAGTTGAAACTGTGCAAATGGCGCAGGGACAAAAGATCAGTAGGTTTGTAGCCTGGACGTTTCAGGATCAGGAAGCAAGAAGGAAATGGTTAACCAAGTAGTAGCGGATCGTCATCTTCATCATCTGTCAGGCTCAGTTGAATGCTGTCAGTCCCAGCTATTCCTTCTATGGAACCCCTGATGTGGGCGGCATTTAGCATTACCTTTTCTAGCTGTTTTTCTCTTGCTTTCCAAAGTTTTTCCATTGCATCTCGCTCTCGTTGTATGGAGAGTTTCATGCTCATAAATCCCTCTCTAATTGCCTTCCATTGTTCAGAAAATTCAGTGCTGGTCAGGTAATCATAGAGCATGTGCATTTTATCGCCACGGTTTTCTTGTGTTTTTGCGGCGCTAAACAACTTTACAATGCCGTCTCTTAAAATGTAGGAAACCGCTTTTACCTCATCAAATGAGCATATCCATACCCCGTCTTTTTCGCCAAAGCAATCCATCCCTTTTGGATAGCATTGGGTAACAATAACGGCAACATCAACACCTGTACTGCGCATGTCTTTTTTTAACTTTTCTATCCATTCCGAAGAAAAGTCTTTGGTGCGCTTGCTTTCATAAATGATCTTACCGCACTCCTGACCAAATTGATTTCGAACATGGTGCACACAATCTGCCCCCCTTACGCCTTTACCTACCTCTGTTACCAGATCAAACGGAAAGGCGTTGCGCAACAGTTCTTCTAAGATCAATTCCTGAACTTCACCCTGCAGCTGCATAGAACCTTGCTCTGCCTTGCGTTTCATTTCCTCTGCCAGCTTTTTTTGGTCGTCGAGTTGCTTTTCCAGCTCTTTTACCCTAAGCTGATGCTCAGTTTCTTTAATGTTGTTCTTTTCTGCTTCCTGTTTACGAATCTGTTCTGCCATCTCACCACGTTGTTCCTGAAGCCTGCGCTGAATCTCCAGATCCATCTCTTCCTCTTTGGCTTTCATGATTTGCTCTTTTTTGAGGAAGTCCAGCTCTTTAGCCCGAGCTAATTTCAACTTTTCTTCGTTCTCCTTGTTTGCGCTATCTAGCATTTGAAGTTTGTTCTCAAAATCAGAAGATATGCTTTTGCGCAAGTTTTCTTCCAGTACCAGTTGTAGCTGTTTTTTTTCTTCCGTCAACTTTTTTTCAAATAGCTGTGCCTGTTGTTGCTTTTGCTGTTCAAACAGCTGCTCTTGCTTTAGCTGTTTTTCTGTGAAATCAGTTGCTTTTTTATTAAATTCTTCTTCCTTTTTACGGGTAAAGGTTTGCATTTGTTCTCGAAGGTCTTTCTTATATTCTTCGGCCATTACTTCTTCAATAGGGAAGGAATGCGCGCAATTTGGACACTTAATTTCTGTAGACATAGCGGGACTTTTAAAAAAGGAAGATTGATTTAAAGCAAAACAAAAATACGATTATCTGCAGACAAATAGACTGTCTGCGAATTTCATGGAAACATTTCTGGCTTCCGATCCGGCAATCTGAATGTTCACGGAGCGGTCAAAGTTGATTACTTCTATGATCTTCAAAACAGTTCCTATGGTAATCTGCAATTTTTCTAAGTATTGCAAAAATGCTTTGGACGTGTCTTTAACCGCTATTACTCTGCAGGTTGCACCAGGCTCAATTTCAGATAATAATGTTTTGATTACCACTGGCATCTCGCCTTTTGAATTTGGTATGGGATCGCCATGCGGATCGAACTCAGGGAAATCCAGGAACTCTTCTAGTTTGTTTACCAGCTTGGCAGATTGAATGTGTTCCAGTTGCTCAGCTACCTCATGCACTTCATCCCAGCTAAAGTCCAATTTTTCATAAAGGAAGGTTTCCCACAAACGGTGCTTTCTCAGTATTGCAATGCCGTTTTGTCGGCCGATGGCTGTCAGCAATATCTTCCCATATTTTTCATAACTAACCAGACCTTTTTCCTTTAGCTTTTTAAGCATGTCTGTAGCCGTTGCTGGTTTAACGCCAAGATAAGCCGCCATTTCGTTGGTTCCTGCCTCTGGCTTCTCCTGGTTTTGAGAACTCAGTTTCAATAAAGCTTTCAGGTAGTTCTCTTCGGTGTAGGATAACATTTTACAAACATAAATAATTTGTTAATCAACTAAAAATATTAATCATCTAATATATATTGTTAGATTAGCCTAACTAATTTAGTTTTGTGGTATTATATTTAAAATTAAGTTTATGAAAATACATTTTATTTCAATTGTTCTGTTGCTGATCAATATCGTTATGTCTGGATCTGTAAGTGCTCAAACCGGACGCATAAGCGGGCACATTATTTCAGAAGGCGAGGTAGTTCCGGCTGTGAGCATCGCTATTTTAGGAAAGCGATATATCGTTATATCTGACAGCGTTGGTTATTATTCTTTTTTGAATATCCCCGTAGGGCATTATCATATCCAGGTTACTGGGGTAGGTTTCAAGAAAATGGAGAAACCTGTCAATGTTAAGCAAGAAGAAAATATGATGCTTGATTTTGATTTGACTAACTTCCAGACCAATCTAAATGAAGTGGTCGTTACTGGTACATTAAAGGCAGTAAGCCGATTGGAGAGTGCAGTGCCTGTAGAAGTATATACACCAGGGTATTTTAAAATGAACCCTACGCCAAGCATTTTTGATGCCCTGCAAAATGTAAATGGAGTAAGGCCACAGCTAAATTGCAATATATGTAATACGGGGGATATTCATATAAATGGTTTGGAAGGTCCTTATACGATGATATTAATTGATGGGATGCCGATTGTGAGTAGCTTGTCTACTGTTTATGGATTGTCTGGAATTCCGAATTCTTTGGTGGAGCAGATTGAGATTGTTAAGGGGCCTGCATCCTCATTGTATGGTAGCGAGGCAGTAGGTGGATTGATCAATATCATTACAAAGAAGCCAGAAAACGCAGCGGTACTTTCTGCCGATTTTTTTACAACTTCTTATCTTGAACACAACGCCGATTTAGGTTTTAAAATTGCCGCAGGAAAGGGCGCTACTGTACTAACCGGACTAAGCTATTTTAACTATTCGAATCCTGTTGATCATAATCACGATAATTTTACCGATGTAACATTGCAAGACCGCATCTCGGTTTTTCAAAAATGGGAGTTTAAAAGGAAGCATGATAGAAAGATGAGTTTAGGCGTCCGTTATTTATATGAAGATAGGTGGGGAGGGGAAATGCAATGGAATAAGTCCTTTAGAGGTGGAGATCAGGTGTATGGAGAGAGTATTTATACGCATCGTTGGGAGCTGATCGGTAATTACCAGCTTCCTGTGAAAGAGAAGCTTTTCTTTGCATTTTCATTGACCAATCACGATCAGGATAGTAGATATGGGAGAACGTCTTACATCGCAGAACAACGTATTGGTTTCGGACAACTCACTTGGGATAAGACTATCCGTGTTCATGATTTTCTGATTGGTTCAGCACTGAGGTATACTTTTTACGATGACAATACAGCTGCAACAACAGGGCTTAATCAGGCCATTGCTAAAAATACATGGTTACCAGGCGTTTTTGTACAGGATGAGATCAGATTGAATGCTAAGCATAAATTTCTGGCCGGCTTCAGGTATGATTACAATGCTGTACATGGTAATATATTTACACCAAGAGCCGCTTATAAATGGAGTATTAATGAGCACAACATTTTGCGGCTTAATGCAGGAACAGGATTTAGGGTGGTCAATATTTTTACAGAAGACCATGCGGCCTTAACCGGTGCTAGAAGTGTGGAAATTCCTAACAAACTTAAGCCAGAGAAAACCTATAACCTCAACCTGAACTACCTTAAAAAGATTTACACTTTGAATGGCAATTATATAGGAATAGAATCATCGGCTTTTTACACCTATTTTAACAATCGAATTATAGGTGATTTTGATGCAGACCCAAATAAGATTGTTTATGATAACCTTGACGGTTATGCGGTTAGCAAAGGTTTTAGCTTTAATGTAGACCTTGCTTTTAATAGTGGACTTAAATTTATATTCGGAGGAACATATCAGGATGTTGCCACCGTCGAGCATGGCCTTAAGACACAGCAAATCCTTACAGAAAAGTTTTCTGGAAATTGGGCGGCTTCTTATAAGATACGACCGCTTAAAGTAACTATAGATTACACTGGAAATATATACAGTCCGATGCGCTTGCCTTTATTGAGTGAAACCGACCCAAGGAAGAAGTTCTCGCCGGTATGGAGTATACAAAACATCCAGTTTACTTTTGTCGGCATGAAACGGTTTGAATTGTATGGGGGCGTAAAAAATTTACTAAACTGGACACCTAATAAAGGGAATCCGTTTATCATTGCACGAGCTAGCGATCCATTTGATAAAGACGTAAAACTAGATAGAAACGGTCAGGTAATTGTCACTCCTGATAATCCTTACGGACTAACTTTCGATCCTAGTTATGTTTATGCGCCGAACCAAGGAATTAGGGGATTTTTTGGCATTAGATATACAATTAAATAAATCCAATAGAGTAACTTTATGGCATGATCTACCAATCTACCTATCAGGCAGCACGGCTAATCGCGCCAAAAGTTGAATCAATTTTTGCTACACATTTAACTGCTGCCCGAGAAAGTGGAGAAGATGATCTTGCCCCATTACCTACGGCAAATGTAGTTGAGTCTATTTTGGATGCCACTTTCTGGGCTAGTTTGCGTAAGGAAGAAGGGCATTCACCTAAAATCTCACTAGCATTTTTGCCCCCGCATCAGGCAGGGAATCCTTTGCTTTTTAAGAACAGGCTTCCCTTAAATCCCAGTGTACTAACCAAGCTTGCTCCGGGAATAGAGCGTGCGGGGATACATCTTGGGATCTGGATAGAAGATGAAGAGCTTTATATTTGGGGTACAACAGTAAGTATTCCTAATTTCTGTTTCGTAGTGGACGTGTCAGAACCGGGACTGCTCGTTATTAAACATCGCCGGATATATGGTTTCGGAAAGTTTACGAATATTGCTGTTTTAAAAGGTGATCAGGTAAAGATGGTTGATGGGAATAGTACAAATTTGCCCGATTGTCCACCTATGCTTTTGTCGCTACTGGACCTCACCGCGCCATCTTACTGGAATGATTCTGTAAACCTGCTAATTCAACTGGCTGTTTCGATGCGCACTCATGGAAGAGGTGGAATTTTGCTGGTTGTACCTACTGAGAATGCGAATTGGCTCCAATCCATCATTAAGCCGATACAATATTATATCCAGCCTTCGTTTAGCGGGCTATCGAAACTACTGTCACAGGAACGTAAAGAAGCAAGTCAGATATTCTGGCAAACTGCTTTGAAAAGAGAAGTAGAGCACCTTGCAGGGTTAACCGCAGTGGATGGGGCTACAATAATTACCAGCCGCTATGAATTGCTTGCTTTTGGAGCCAAAATAGGAAGAGCAAAAGGAAAAGATAATATTGATGAACTTTCGTTCTCTGAGCCTATTGAGGGGGGAAGTGCTGTTGTAATACATCCAGCTAAAATAGGAGGAACTAGACACCTTTCAGCAGCACAGTTTGTGCACGATCAACACGATGCTACAGCGCTGGTAGCTTCTCAGGACGGACACTTTACAATTTATAGCTGGTCTTCTTACCAGGAAAGAGTACAGGCACACCGCATTGATACGTTGTTGCTATAATTAAGAGAATAATATTGCCCCGACGATAACGATTAGGAAAAGAGCAGTTATTACTATACGATCGGCCATTATCCATTGTTTTCTGCTGATAGCTTTATATTCAACCTCTTCTTTTTGCTTCGCAAAAACGTGTAAGATACTTGGTGACTTAATTAACATAGGGGTAGATTTAGTAGTACATCTCAATTCTTACAAAGGATAAGCCAGGAATTTATGATGTTGTTAAAATGTTAATAACTTTTATACTTATGTTGATTTTTAACAATTTTAAGTTTTTTTATCTTGATTACTAGTTTATTAGAAAATGATTAAGGCTAAATATTGTCCATTTTTTAGAACTTCTAATTTTTACAGATTTCCATTTGTTATTTCCTGAAATTGGTTATGTTATAATTTATATTCACTTGTAAATAAAATTATAATATTGGTAATCAGATTATTGTGATATTATATAGTACTATGTATTGCATATTACTATATTAAACATATATCTTTGTATTATTATGATGGCAGAAAATACACAAACGCAAATGCGCAAGGGGATACTGGAATACTGTGTGCTCCTGATCATATCAAAAGGCGAGATCTACGCTTCAGATATTATCGCCGAATTGAAGTCGGCCAAACTGCTGGTTGTTGAGGGTACCTTATATCCTTTACTTACCCGCCTAAAAAATAACGGACTGTTAAGTTATAATTGGGTAGAGTCTACATCAGGTCCGCCACGTAAATATTACGTGCTTACAACTGAAGGGACTGGAATACTCAATCAGCTTGACTATACCTGGAATGAACTCTCTGAAGCCATCCAAACAGCAAAGAATGTCGCGGATAAACAATCTACAAACCCAATCAATTTAAAGAAGTAATGAAGAAGACACTTAACATAAATATTGGCAACTCCATAGTTCACATTGAGGAGGATGCCTACGAAATTTTAACAGTTTACCTAAATGAGGTAAAGTTTCATTTTGCAAAGAATGCAGATAATTTTGAAATCGTAACAGATATTGAAAATAGGATAGCCGAAATGTTTGCTGATATATTTTTGGTTAACCAAAAGCAGGTTATCTCTATTGAAGATGTACAATCTGTAACTAGCCAGATGGGTTCTGTGAAAGATTTCCAATCTGAAGAAGAGGAACAGGAAGACGTTACTGGCGCGCACACTTCACAGGTCAAAAAATTATACCGTGATACAGATCAGGCTGTTATTGCAGGGGTTTGTGCCGGACTTGCCCACTATATGGATATTGAAGATAGATGGGTTAGGTTAGCAGCGATCCTTACCGTTTTACTTGGAGGATCTGGTGTACTTGCATATATTGTGTTGTGGGTGATGATACCAAAAGCAGAAACCCGTTCTGAGAAAATGGCAATGCGCGGTGAAGAGGCCAATCTTAAAGGATTTGCTAATAGTTATCTCCATCCATTTGTTAATCAATCGCGCGGTGTCCTTGCAGAAGCTTTTGAACTTCTTGGGCGTTTTGTAAATGGTACAGGAAAGATCATTTTTAAAGTTATAGCCCTATTAATTATTATCACCGCTGTTCTAGGCTTGATCTCGTTGATTATCGCCATAGTTACTTTAATGGGTATGTGGGATACCGATTTGGTGCATAATTTTCCTTTCAGTATTGTTAACGATGAGTATTTTGGTATGGTAACCTTAGGAGCTTTATTAACCGCCGGAATACCCCTATTAGCATTGTTATTATTTGCTGTCAGAGTTGCCTTTACCAGCCGACCAATTAACAGAACCTTTTCCTTTGTGCTGCTGATCTTCTGGATTACAGGTTTGGGAATCACGATATATCATGTGGCAAAAATTTTTTCTGAATTTAAGGAATCAGCAGAATTTTCACAATCTACCGAGGTTAAACCCTATAGTACTTACAACCTTATAATAGACCGCACCCGGTTTTTTTCAAAAGAAGATAGCACGATGTATAACATTGACCCGGGAAAATATATGGGCCGAAAAATTCTTACTGATCGGGAAGATACTTTTGATATGCCTCGAAATGTAAGCTTAAGCATTGTAAAGAGCGATAATGAAAGAGTCATTATGAGTCAGAACTACAGTTCGCGTGGTAAGACTTTTGAGGATGCTCTTAGAAATGCGCAAAACATTCAATATAGCTTTGTTCAACAAGATTCATTACTTACTTTCAATCCCGCATTGCAGCTTAAGCGGGTTTCCAACTGGAGAGATCAGGAAGTAGAGTTCGTGTTGAGGGTTCCAGTAGGTACAGTAGTAAAGATTAGCAAAGAGTTTAGCCGTTATTTAAACGCCTATGGCTATTGGGATTGCGATCATGAAGAAGGTAGTGATTTCACAGAATGGCTGATGACCAATGATGGCATCAAGTGCCGGCATGAAGCAATCAGTGGTACCGACAAATAAACGAAACTATTTTACAGTATAGTGGTAGACAGAACGGGCGACATTTCCTTTTTTGTCTACCCCTTCTACAACTACTCTGTATGTTCCTGCCCCATCAGCATTGTAAAATTCCAAAGCTAAAGGGCTTGTAACTAAGGGTGAAGTCGTTAATTTTGGGTTCCAGTAAATCGTAGTGCGCAAGTCATTAAAGTTATAAGTAGTTGCGGCATTCACATATTTTGGAGAGTAGAACTCACGCTGTTTGCTAAAGCCTTTTGGCTTAAACTTAAGTAGATTAGCTTCAGGCAACATGGCCTTTAAATCCTGTAGACTGATCTTTGTTCCCTTTGGCTTCGCCTTCGTGTTAATGATTACTAGGCCGTTTGTATTGTAAAGTCTGTCAATTGATCCCAAATCATCTTTAGTAAATACCTCAACATTTTCTATCTCTTCTGGATTTACGGCCATCAGACTGATATAATCTATGGGCTGTGAGTTAAGAAAGATCTGTACAGGAATCTTCTTGCCTTGCTGGTAATCGCGGCTAACATAGAAATTGTTCTCCACATAAGTTAGTCCAACTGCCATGCCCTGAAGACAAATTGCTACAGAGTTGCATCCTCTAAAGCGATCGCCATTTATCATATTTCCGTTTATGTTACTCAGACCGATAAAAGCTGTATGATCTGTATGACTGGGTCTTTTAACCTTCGCACCCTCGATTTTAACTTCTTTAAGCGTTCTTAGGTAATTATATTGTTTTTTACTGTTCTCCAAATAAGGAGCCAAAGCACTGTCGATGTTTTGTAATTCATCTGCAGCGCGCAGGTTTGTAGTCATAGCCGCACCGGGTTGTGCATCCAACAAAATCATCAGGCTAGATCCATTTGCGTTGTATTTGGCATTAATTATCACTTCTGATGAATCTGGGAAATTCACATTGTTAAATACAAATACACCCGAAGGATTAGTTACAACCTCTGCTCCAAATTTATTTTCGGCTATTGTCATACGCAATGCACCGCGTTTTACCGGCATACCTGTCCGATCTCTTAGCGTTCCAGTTATTCTAATACCTTGTTCAGGAAGCAGTGTTGAAGGAGGAAGTTTCCCTGACATAATATCCTTGTAGTTAAAACGTCTAAATCCCTGTGTTAATAATAACAAATCAAGGTCGGCCAATTTCTTTTGATCTTGTTTATTGAAATAATAATTTGGTTTTTCTATGTATCCTTTTAATTCAGATGTTAAGAGAAGTGAACTAAGGATGGTGATTTCCGAATCTTCATCCACAGGCAGCTTTTGTTCATCGGTTACAGAAACAGAGAAATTTCCATCGGCAATGGCCAGTCCGTTTTTTGCACCGATATTTAATTTTACTTTTTGCCGTGGCTTATAGTTTGTTAAGTCAGATTTCACAGTTAAAGCAAGCTCGTTACTCTGGCTGTTAAATACAAGTCTTTCACTTATCGGTTCGCCCTGCCCCGTAAATAAGGTGATCTGTGTGATTCCAGACGGGATCTCTTTTTTAGGTATCTTAGCCGTAATTGCCTGACTTTTCAAGGTTGTTTTAGCCGCGTAAATAATAATTCCTGTATTTGTTGCAACCAAGATCATCTTTTTGTTCTTATTGGTATTAAAGTAGCTTTCATTGGCTACAATTTTAATGTTTATGGTGGCAGGCTCCGTGTTTATTACCTGGATAGATGCGCCCGAAGCCAATGCTTTAGGTAGGTCATAACTTTTAACGGTTCCGTCTTTGAAAGTTATATTAGCTTTGTAAGTCTTACCTTCTTCTGCACTGAGATAAAAAGAACCCATTCCTAAATGCGAAGATTCGAAAGTAGATAAATTGTTTCCGCCATTGTCTGTAACACTACCTTTAAAATCTATCCCAAGGCCAGCACTATTAATTGCCTTAAATCCTACTCTTGTTGAAATACCTGTTATTAAATCACCTCCTTCAGGAAAGAACTGCAGGTCGTTGGTGCTTTTAACAGGTTTGAGTTTGAAGGTGGATGTGATAGTCTCGACTGAACTCATAGCTAACTCTGTGGTCAACTCACCGATTACGATAGGCTCATTCTTACGTGACTCTATTTTAATCTTTATTACACCATTCTGATCTGTGGTACCTTTGCCCTTACTAACAATGTCAAAGTTTGAAGTTACTTTCCAATTTACCGTCTTGCCGGCTTGTACAACATTCTCCTTATTTCTAAATTGGATCAGTACATCAATAGTTTGATTCTTTTCAGTTTGTAAGGTCTTGTAACTAAATTTAGTAATTAGCTGTTTGTTGATGCTTTCGCCAATAGGAATCGTCTTTGTAAAAAAGAAATCTTGTGCGTCGTTTAACATCCAAAAGGTATACGCTTTAACGTAATAATTGCCCTGCTGGTACAAGGCAGGATTAAGCGGTATATTTCCATTTGCCACGCTATTCGCAACTGGGAGTTTAATGGTTTGAACAAGCGAGTCGCGGTTGTTGATTATATCAACATAAACCACTTTGCTCAATAATGATGGCATATTCTGCTCCATAGTCAGGTAAGCTTTGAACCAGATGGTATCACCAACACTGTAGTAAGGTTTATCGAAATGTAAATAAACCTTTTCAGCCGGATGCTCATCAGAGAGCCTTTTTGATTTGGCTACAATATTTTCTAGTGCTATACTGTCCTGCTGCGCTTGAGCGCTGAAGTTTATGGTAGCTGATATTGCAAGAATAACAAATATGAACTTTAAAAATCTCATCAAATGAATATATACTATTGGGATGCTAATATATTCATTTATGAATTGAATAGGTCATTGCCTCAGCATCTTTAACACATTTTGACGGTTAAGCTAAAAAAGAAGGGTGCCCGATGAGGCACCCTAAAAGTTTATTTGAATTCGATAACGAAATCTTTTAGTGGGGTTCGTACTTTTTTTAGGTTTACCAGCCAATCCCCTGTTTCATCTCTATATCCAAGCGGGAGGATAGTAGTGCTGCGTAAGCCTAGTTCTTTAAGGCTTAAAAGTTCGTCTAATTTTTCAGCGTCAAA
Source organism: Pedobacter sp. (assembly GCA_025351765.1). GTDB lineage: Bacteria > Bacteroidota > Bacteroidia > Sphingobacteriales > Sphingobacteriaceae > Pedobacter. The sequence goes on along the minus strand of JANXVH010000101.1, from coordinate 68,324 downwards.
ACCTTCCATAGGGGTTGCATCAACTTCTAATGTGGCTGCTTCTATGATAGCAGCACCAAAGCCAATGTAAGACTGACGAGCAGCATGGTTAAAATTCACTTCCGCATCGCGGGTAGTGTACATACCAATTACAGTGTTCATGTACTCTGAACCATTGTCTGCAGGTAGACCGCGTTCAGCATTACTATGGGCAAATACATTCCTTATTCTTTCTTCTGTATAATTATCCCATGCTGCAAATACCAGTAAGTGAGAACAATCTGTAATCTGCGACTGGTTATATGATATTGCTTTTATCTTTTCTTTCAACTCTTGGTTGCTAACTACAATAACCTTAAAAGGTTGCAAACCTGACGATGTTGGTGCAAGTTGTGCTGCGGCTACTATCTGGTCAACTTTTTCTTGCGGTACTTGCTTACCGTTCATTTTTTTAGTGGCGTATCGCCATTTTAGGGCATTTTGAATACTCATGATCTTTTAATTTACGTAGCACTGTAAAATATTAATAACAGCGTTAGCAAATGTAGTTACGTTAATTAGTAGCGTCACGATCTACTTGCGGTTTTGACTTTAAAATGATAATTTTTTATTAAGAATTTGCACTAAATAAAAAGACATTATAATTTGGTGAATGAACCTACGTCAGGTATGAAAGAATTAACTTTCCTCTTCAAGATAGATCTCGTGAACCAAGAATTTAACTTTCTCTAATGGTTCCAGCAATTCAATAATATCTTCAGAGTCGATGTGGTAAATGGTATCACCAGAGTCAGGAATTTCTGAGTTCGGTATTAACTCAAAAAAATTTACAGAGAGGTCAGATTCCAACTCGGTAAGCTTAATATAATTTACGCCATTCAGCTTCCAATCGCTCAGAATCTGAGGAGTGAACAATACATATGGGTTTTCATTTTTCATCAGCTAAAGTTAATGTATTTGATACCCTTATTGTTTTGTATGGTTAATTTTTCAATTTATCTTTAAAAATCTTTTCCAGTTTTTGCATCTTTGGAAGTATTACTGCCCGACAATAAGGCTGGCTACCGTTCAGTTTGTAATACTCCTGATGATAATTTTCCGCAACATAAAAAGGAACCTCTTTTTCAATTGCCGTTAAAACAGGCTTTCCAAATGCATTATTGGTATTTAATTCTTTTTTATATTTTTCTGCCAATAACTTTTGCTCATCACTGTGATAAAATATTACAGAACGATACTGGGTTCCAACATCTGCTCCCTGACGATTTAAAGTTGTGGGATCGTGAGTTTTCCAAAACACCTCCAGTAGTTCATCATAAGTGATCTTTGCAGGATCGTATGTCAATTCAATTACCTCGGCATGTCCGGTAGTGCCTGTACAAACATCCTCGTAAGACGGTTTTACAACATCTCCACCCTCATAACCAGATCTTACACTCACCACACCTTTTAAACGTTGGAATACCGCTTCAGAACACCAGAAACAACCGTTACCAAAAGTAGCCTTTTGCAGTTTTGGACTTTGTGCCTTAGCTGCATTAAAGGATAAAAGTATCAAAATGGCGCATATTATATTTTTCATCGTCGATTTTTTGCAATAGTTTGTTAGGTAAAATTACGTAAGACTCAGCTATATAGTTTCACTGAAAATTTGAATGATGCTAAGATTACAATGTGCTGATAATGGTTTTACAGATGCGATTAATCAAAATTGACAATAGTTTCTTAATTTAGTGATTAATACTAAAACAGATCAAGATGTCAGCACCCTACATTCCAAGTTTAGATTTGAGCTCTTATATTAACGGAGATGATGTACAACGTAAAAAGTTCTCCGATGAGCTAGGCCGAGCATTTAATGATTCTGGCTTTGTGACCATTACAAATCATGGTGTAAGTAAGGAATTGATTGAAAAACTTTACCAGAACATACAGGCCGCCTTTAGTTTGCCTATGGAACAAAAGCTACAATATGAAAAGGCGGAACTTGCGGGACAACGGGGCTACACCAGTCCGGGTAAAGAGACGGCTAAAGGTGCTAAGACTGCCGATTTAAAAGAGTTCTGGCAAATTGGTCAGGAAGTAATGGATAACGATCCTATAAAGAGTGAATATCCAGCTAATGAGTTTCTGGCGGAAATCCCTGAATTTAATGAGGTAACACGCGAGATCTATCAACGATTAGAAAGCAATGGAAAACACCTGCTGCGGGCGATTGCAACTTATCTTGAACTTCCAATTGATTATTTTGATAACCACGTACACAACGGCAATTCCATATTAAGAGGTATACATTACTTCCCGATAACAGATCCGGAGGCTTTACCTGATGATGCAGTGCGGGCAGGAGCTCATGAAGATATTAATTTAATTACCTTGCTGATAGGTGCAAGTGCCGACGGACTTGAAGTATTAACACGCGGCAATGAATGGTTGCCTATTAAAGCAGGACATACAGATATAGTGGTAAATGTTGGTGATATGCTGCAGAGATTAACAAATAATAAGTTACGATCCACTACGCATAGGGTAGTAAATCCACCCCGTGAGCTTATGAAGACTTCCCGCTTTTCGGTGCCTTTCTTTTTACATCCTCGCGCAGACATGGACTTAAAGAGTTTGCCGTCATGTATTGATAGCGAACATCCTAAACTATATAGCGATATGACCGCTGGTGAATATCTTGACGAAAGGCTGAGGGAGATTGGATTAAAAAAAATGTAGTTATTTTTTACCCTGATCAATTGCCTTATTAATCACATCTTGTATTCTGGCCCTGATCTTTAAATTGTTGAGTTTATCTGTCACTTTTGGGTTTACCCGATTAGATAAAAATACATAAACTAACCCTCTTGACGGATCTACCCATACACAAGTTCCGGTATATCCGGTGTGTCCATAGGTTTGATCAGAAGCCAGTTCTGATGGATAATGTTTACTCACATCAGGATCCCTCCTATCGAAACCAAGTCCTCTCCGGCTAACAGCAGAATGTCTATTGGTAAACATATCTACCGTTTGTGGTTTAAAGTATTGAGTTCCCCCATAACTGCCTTTATTTAACAACATTTGATAGATGATGGCAAGATCGTTTGCGCTGGAAAATAAGCCTGCGTGACCGGAAACTCCGCCGACAAGCGCTGCACCCTGATCATGCACATAACCCTCCAATAATGTTTTTCTAAAGTAAGTATCCTGTTCTGTCGGTATAATCTGATCCTTAGTGAATCGTTTGCGTGGCAAATATCCTGCAGTTTGCATACCGAGCGGGCAGTAAAAATTGTTGACGACATATTGATTTAACGGCAGTCCGCTAACACGTTCTACGATATCCTTAATCACGTACATACTAATATCGCTGTAAACATAAGTACCTCTGGTTCTTATGGGTGCATTGAGCATTTTAGGCCACATCACCTCCCTAAAGTAGTTTTTTCGGATAAAGTAATTGTCGGCCACCTTTGTAGGAAATGAAGCACTGGAGTCTCGACTATAATCAGCCGTTGTAATGTAATCCTGAAAAGGAATGTATGGTATAAAACCTGCCTGGTGAAGCATTACTTCTTTAACCGTAATGGCGTTCATTGGAAGCTCGCGTGCTTTAGGAATGTAGGCACCTATATTGGTATCGAGATTGAGCTTGCCCTCCTCAAAAAGACGCATTACTGTTGGTGTAGTAGCAGTCGTTTTGGTCAAAGAAGCAAGATCAAAAATATCGGTAACTTTTTCGGTCAGGCCATTTAAATAGGTGTGGTTACCATAGGCTTTGTTAAATATTACTTTTCCGTCTTTTGCCACAAGAACCACGGCGCCTGGTGTGGCCTGTGACTTTATGGCCTCCATTGCAATAGCATCGATGCTCAAAAGATTATCTTCATTGATGCCTGCATCTTCAGGCAATGTATATTTTAATCTGATGGAAGTTGTATTAAAGCCTGATCCCGCCAGGTACTTTGTTGAAAAACTGGCAGCAAGTTTCTTTTCAACCCCGACCCCACCAAATATAACCTGCGGAAGGATTTCTGCAGACAAAGCATTGTTCTGATCAGTCCATATTATTGGAGACTGAACTGCATTGAAAGCAGTAAGCCCTCCACCGTCTCCAAATAAAGCAATGATTACCTGTTTGCTTTTTACAAGGCTCGTAATAAAATTCATATTTCTGGTATCGTTGCTGGCAGATGTTGGCAATGTAACAATGACAGTATTGTAATATTTAAGATCGTCTTCCAGATCATTTAAAGTAGTCGAATTCTTGTAATTTGAAGAACTAAATGAACTTATCTTCGTGTATTTGTTTAAAAGGCTGTCGAACGCAGATTGAAATGAAAACCCAAGATTTACAGATGCGATATCGAGTTTCTCCAAATTTAAAAGCGGTATTAAACCTTTATGATTATTTAGTAAAACTGTATTTGCGGTAATAATATTGACTGCAGATAATGTTTCTGTATTTTGTTTATGATGTTGTGCACAGGCATTAAGCGAGCAGATTATCAGAAAAAAAACAACGAGTTTGTTCATGCCCTAAAGGTATAAAAAGCGTGCCAATTAATACTTAAATTATGTCAAAGAAGGCTTGCTATACGCCTTATTTTGCCTAAATTAGCAGCTTTTATCAAGGGTAGCAAATGTCAGATATCATACGTCTTTTGCCAGATAGTGTTGCTAATCAAATAGCGGCAGGAGAGGTGGTGCAGCGTCCCGCATCTGCCGTTAAAGAGCTACTGGAGAACGCAATAGATGCAGGCGCAAATAAAGTGCAACTTATTATAAAGGACGCTGGAAAAGCTTTAATTCAGGTAATCGATAATGGATGTGGGATGAGTGTGACAGACGCACGTATGTGTTTTGAGCGACATGCCACATCAAAGGTTCGTAAGGCAGAAGATCTTTTCGCTATCAGAACCATGGGTTTTAGGGGCGAAGCGATGGCTTCTATTGCAGCAATTGCACAAGTTGAGATGAAGACCCGCAGGCACGAAGATGAGCTTGGTACACTGATAGAGGTGGATGGATCTGTTTACATTAAACAAGAACCGGTGGCTACACCCCAGGGTACCAGTATTTGCATTAAGAACCTATTTTACAATACACCGGCCCGCAGGAATTTTTTGAAAAGTAATCTGGCTGAAATGCGCCATATTATAGATGAGTTTCAGAGGGTAGCTATGGCGTATCCAGCAGTTGCTTTTAGTCTACATCATGACGGATCCGAAATATACCGCCTCCCCTCGTCTGCCTTAAAGCAAAGAATTGTTCATCTTTTTGGTAATAATTACAATGAGCGACTGATCCCGGTTGAAGAAGAAACATCTATTATTAATCTGAAGGGATTTATTGGGAAACCAGAATTTGCTAAACGCACCCGTGGTGAGCAGTTCTTTTTTGTTAATAACCGTTTCATCAAAGACCCTTATCTGAACCATGCTGTAAACCGTGCATACGAAGAGCTGCTTCCGGATTATAACTTTCCCCTGTATGTACTTTTTATAGATATTGATCCCTCCAAGATAGATGTGAATGTGCATCCTACAAAAACGGAGATTAAATATCTTGACGAAAAGTCCATCTATGCAATTTTACATGCAGCAGTAAAGCGGTCGCTCGGCAGGTTTAACATAAGTCCCACTATCGATTTCAATCAGGAAACAGGTTTTAGTGCGATGATAACACAAATGGCTCCAGAAGAAATTGTACAACCAGCTATCAGTTTTAATCCTAATTTCAATCCCTTTACTACTGAGTTTCCGATACCTCAAAACAACGCGTATGCTAGTTTCAGTAAAAACTATGGGGGAGGAGGGTTGTCTCCAAGCAGCAAAAACTGGGGCTCTTTATATGAGATTGCAAAACAAGAATCCCATGAACAGCACCGATTAGGTTTTGACAAAGAAGAGACCCAGGAGATTTCGATTCCTACTGTAAAACAGCTGATGCAACTCCATAACCGTTACATTATTTCCCAGATCAAATCTGGTCTGATGCTTATTGATCAGCAGGCTGCCCATGAACGCATACTATACGAACGATTTATCCTGCATCTGGAAAATAGAAAAGGCGCTTCACAGCAAAGCCTTTTCCCGCAAACAGTAACGCTTAGTACCAACGATTATGAACTGGCAAAAAGCCTTCTAGACGATATCAAAAGTTTAGGCTTTGAGGTAAGAGACTTTGGTAAGAACACCTTAGTGATTGAGGGCATACCGGTAGATCTCGGCAGTACCAATATTAATGAAACTCAGCTTTTTGAACACCTTATTGAAGGGTTTAAAAACTCACAGCAAGATTTAAAGTTAGACAAAAGAGATGCGCTAGCTAGGAGCATGGCAAGGAATAGCGCTATAAAAAGCGGCACAGTACTTGGGCAAACAGAAATGAATACGTTGATAGAGCAACTTTTTGCCTGTAAAACTCCTAACTTTAGCATTAGTGGTAAGCCGGTCATACAGACAATTGGGCTTGCTGAACTCGATAAAAAATTTGATAAATTATAATGTTCAACAACATAAATATACCGCCTGTAGTCAAGAATCTCTTGATTATCAATGCTATTTTCTTTCTTGCAAAAGTATTATTTGAAAATACAGGCACTCTGAACTTCGATCTTTTATTCGGTGCTTTTTATTTTGACTCTTCATTTTTTAAGGTTTGGCAACTGCTAACCTACATGTTTATGCATGTGAATTTTATGCACCTGCTTTCTAATATGTTTGCGTTATTTATGTTTGGCGGCATGCTGGAAAACAGATGGGGTGCAAAGCGATTCATTAATTTTTACCTGATTACTGCACTAGGTGCCGTAGCGTTACAAATGGGCGTCCAGGCATATGAAGTTTATCACATCACGGGAAGTGCGATAAACAACCCTATTAATGATCTCGCATATAGAGGAGGTTTTATCCAGGCAGATATCAAGGTGCCAAACTTATCTCAAAGTCAGGTCAATACCTTACTTGGTATTTATGGATCACCAATGATGGGTGCTTCTGGTGCTGTATTTGGGGTTTTAGTTGCATTCGGAATGCTTTATCCGAATATAGAATTGATGATGATTTTTTTTCCAATTCCCATCAAAGCAAAGTATTTTGTTGCCGGATATATTATATTGGAGCTTTTTTCCGGGGTTGCCAAAGTGCCTGGGGATTCTGTTGCTCATTATGCACATCTCGGAGGAGCTTTATTGGGCTTCATTTTAGTAAAACTATGGAAAGACAAAGACAACAATAGATTCTACAAATACAATGAATAACCAAATCCTGCAGGACCTAAAAATAAAAGTGTTTCAGTCTGGTGATCCTTCTTTTCTTTATATAGGAATCAACACCATTATTTTTTTGATTGTTGCTATTGTTAATATCCCTTTTTTTTTATCTGGGAATGGGGGACTGATTTATGATAATTTAATCAGGGAATATTTCGCTTTCCCCGCTACAATTGTCAATACACCATTACATTTTTATGCAGTAATCACCTATCAGTTCTTTCATGAGGGCTTTCTGCATCTGCTTTTCAATATGCTCTGGTTATATTGGATGGGAAGAATATTTATTGATTTTTTAAAACCAAGGCAATTTCATTTTGTATACCTTGGCGGAGGCATTCTTGGTGCGATCATCTTTGTGCTTGCTTTTAACATTTTTCCTGTATTCAGAAATATTTCTGATACCAGTATAATTGGATCATCGGCTGCAGTGATGTCTATTATTGTTGCTGCTGCTACTTTGGTTCCGAATTATAGCATTCGCCTTTTTCTCGTTATTGAGCTAAAACTTAAATACCTAGCTATAGCATATATATTACTGGACATTATTGGTACCACATCAGGAAATGCCGGTGGTAGTTTTTCCCATATTGGAGGTGCCTTTTTTGGATTTCTCTATATCAAGGTGTTGCAGAGTGGAACCGACTGGAGTGCCATATTCAAGAAAAAGCCCAAATTGAGGGTAGTTAAAAACAATGTAGACCATACCAGCCCTTTTTTATCTGGCCAGGTCGTAGAACGAAAAAATGATAACTATGTAGGTCAAAGTGAGATTGATGCTATCTTAGATAAGATCTCTAAAAACGGATACAATAAATTAAGTAAAGCAGAAAAAGAAACCTTGTTTAACGCTAGCAAACATTAATGAAGAGCAAGTCAAACCTAACATTTTCCGATCAGATGGTGCGCATATTTGCTGTCCTACTTTCTATTGCACTTGTGCTTGGTTGCCTTGCCGGTAAGTTTGATCCGCGTGAGTACCAATACATTCCTTTCTTCGGACTGGCTTACCCTTTTGTATTATGTCTGAATGTTTTTATGATCATCTGGTGGTTGGTAAGAAAGCGCTGGATTTTTGCCATCGTTACCTCACTTCTGATCCTCAATGGCTGGCAAACATTTCGCGCATCATATGGGTTCGGTGGAACTAAAGGTGAGGGGCCAAAGTCAAATGAGAAAGCTATTAGAATGATGACTTATAATGTGCACAGCTTTAAACCTTATGGGGAGGAGATCATTGAAGCTGTTAAAGAACAAATGCTCAGTTTGATTAAAACCGAAAATCCGGATATTATTTGTTTCCAGGAATATTTTACCAGGTATAAAGGGTCTTATGATATAACAGATAGCCTTAAAAGGATGCTTAAAACTCCTTACTACTATTTTGTTCCCGTAGCGAAAAACGATTACGAGGCAAACGGGCTTGCAATTTTCTCCAAGTATCCTATTCTTGGGAAAGGCCAGATCACTTTTAAAGACAATTACAATGGCAATTCAAGTATTTATGCTGATGTTCAAATCGGTAACAAGCTAGTTAGAGTTTATAATGTACATTTACAGTCTATCGCGTTTGATAAACAAGATTACAATTACTTGGATAAAATTACCAAGAAAATGGATCCCGAGATTAGCTCTTCAAAGCGTATATTAAGTATGCTCAGAACCGCATTTAAAAAGCGCAGTGATCAGGTAGATATTATGAAGAATCACATGCAGAGATGCCAACTGCCGTTCATTATTGCTGGCGATTTTAATGATACTCCTGCTTCTTATGCGGTCACTCAGCTCACTTCTTCATTGAAAAACACATTTATCAAACAAGGTACAGGCTTTGGACGTACCTATAATGGTAAATTCCCTAATTTTCAGATCGATTACATCTCAACAACGAAAGATTTTAATGTGCTCAATTATCGGATCATCGAGGCTAAATTGTCAGACCATTTTCCTGTTCGCAGCGATCTGATATTAATTCCCTAAAATTTTTAAATTTGCAACATGAACACAGGCTTACAGCTATACAATACATTAACGCGCAAAAAAGAATTTTTTGAGCCGCTTCATGCCCCTAATGTGGGAATGTATGTGTGCGGACCTACTGTTTATAGTGATGTGCATTTAGGTAATTGTCGTACGTTCATTTCATTTGATTTGATTTTCAGGTATCTTAAATACAGCGGTTATAAAGTTCGTTATGTAAGGAACATTACAGATGCAGGGCATTTGGAAGGCGATCGTGATGAGGGTGATGACAAGTTCGCCAAACGAGCAAAACTGGAGCAGTTGGAGCCAATGGAAATAGTACAAAAATACACTTTGGGTTTTCATGACGTAATGCGGGTATTTAATACGCTGCCACCTAGTATAGAGCCAACTGCTACTGGCCATATCATGGAGCAAATTGAAATGATAAAGGAGATCATCAACAACGACTATGCATACGAAGTTGACGGCACCATTTATTTTGATGTAGACAAATACAGTAAAGAATATAGCTATACCATATTAACAAACCGGAATCTAGAAGACATGCTAGCAAATACCAGGGAGCTTGGTGGACAGGACGATAAGCGTGGTCGGTTAGACTTTGCCCTGTGGATAAAAGCTAAGCCTGAAACCATTATGCGATGGCCATCTCCTTGGAGTGTTGGTTTTCCCGGATGGCATATTGAGTGCTCAGCTATGAGCGCAAAATATCTCGGTGATGAGTTTGATATTCATGGTGGCGGAATGGATCTCGCAGCCACACACCATACCAATGAAATTGCCCAGTCTGAGGCATGCAGCCACAAGCAGCCAGCAAAATACTGGATGCATACCAACATGCTCACCGTAAATGGTTCGCGGATGTCGAAATCATTGGGTAACGGCTTTCTTCCGCATGAACTTTTTACTGGGAGTCACCCCTTATTAAAAAAGGGTTTCAGCCCCATGACGGTTAAATTTTTCATGTTACAGGCACATTATCGCAGTACTCTTGATTTTTCAAACGAAGCACTTGATGCCTCAGAGAAAGGGTTCAGGCGGTTAATGAACGCAGTTAGTTTGTTGGATAAATTACATACGTCGGAAAAGAATGATTTCGAGATTGGACCTATTGCTGATAATTGTCTTAAAGCGATGAATGACGATTTTAACAGTCCGGTTGTAATTGCAGAATTGTTTGAAGCCGTAAGGATCATCAATGTTGTGCACGACGGCACAGGTAGCATTTCTGCGGTGCAATTAGAAAAACTTAAAGCATTGGTGCAGGATTTTATATTTGATATTTTTGGACTTAAGGACGAAGATACTTCCAATACAGAGCTCAACTTGGTGCTGGAGTTAGTTGTGGACATCAGAAAATCTGCCAAAGAGAATAAAGACTACGCTACTTCTGATAAGATTAGGGTTGGCCTGCAATCAATGGGCATACAATTAAAAGATAGTAAAGAGGGTACCACCTGGAACAAAATCTAGATTGTGCAATTGTTGAATACTTTTTAGACTGTCCCATTAATCAAACCTTATATTCGTCCCGTTAATATAAAAAAATTATGACAAAAAAAATCCTTTATACCATCATTGCTGCGTCTTTATCGCTTGGTGCTTATGCTCAAAAATCCGATGGAACAACAAAATCATTAGTAAAGGCAGAGGAAGCTTTCGCTGAACTTTTTGCAAAAGATGGCTCTAAAAAGGCATACGCCACTTTCTCTGCCGCAAACGGTTTGGTATTTAGACCAAACCCTGTAAATGCTAAGAGTTTTTATGGATCACAACCTGAATCTAAGGATGTTAGTTGGACGCCCGTTTATGCTAAAGTTTCAAGAAGCGGAGATATCGGTTTTACTACAGGCCCTTTTGTGATGGGAGGAAGTTCTTTTGGACAGTATTTCTCTATATGGAAAACAGTGAATGAAAAATGGGAGCTTGCTATTGACCTTGGTATTTCACATAATAAGCCGTTAAAGCCAACAACAGTTGCGTTTATAGAGCCGAAGGATCATTTTATGCCTAAGTTTATGACGGATAAACAAAGAGCAACTGGTGCAGAGATCATTGGAACTACGGAAGAAACGCTAAATACTTTACTAAAGACACATGGTGTGGGTGCTTTTGCTGGTTTTGTTAATCCAGATGTAAGGATTTTATTTCCGGGATATGAGCCAATTCTTGGTAAGGATAAAGCTGTTTCTTTCATTAACAGCATGTTTGCAAAAGTTTCTTTAAAAAGAACTAAAGTCGTTAAAGCAGATGGCGGTGATTTGGCTTACACTTATGGTATAACGGCAATTGACTACAAAGCTGATCTTAGAGAAAGCTTCAATTACGTTTTTGTATACGAGCGCCAGCCAGATGCAATGTGGAATTTAGTAGCCATGGTATTCTCACCCGCTGAACGGTAACTTTTTTATGAGAAGATTAGTTCTACTGATTCTTTTATTTAACGTTTTGCATGTTTCCGCTCAGCAGTTCGATCTTCAAGGCAATCGTGGTGCGAGAGGAATCATGCCTGAAAATACCATTCCTGGCATGCTTAGGGCGTTAGCTTTGGGCGTGCATACTATAACTATGAATACGGTGATATCCAAGGATAAGAAGGTAGTGTTATCTCAAGAGCCGTACTTTAATCATGAGTTTAGTCTTCGCCCGGACGGGAAGCCCATTACGCTGAAAGACCAGAAAACCTATAATATCTATAAAATGGATTATGAGGACGTTAGAAAGTTTGACGTGGGCAAGAAGATCCATAACCGTTTTCCATTTCAAGAGAAATTTCCGGCATATAAACCTTTATTAGAGGAGGCCATTGATTCGGTAGAAGTTTATGTTAAGCTTAATAAACTCCCAAAGCCAGAATATAGCATTGAACCCAAAACTATACCTAAAGGAGACAATGAATTCCAGCCTGAGCCTGCAGAATTTATAGAGCTGGTAATGGCGGTTGTTAACCGTAAAAAGTTAAGTAAAAGGGTAACCATACAATCTTTCGATATCAGAACGTTGCAATACTTACATGAACATTATCCAAAGGCGAAGACTGCTTTGCTAATTGATGAGAAAGTGGATTTTGAAGTTAATATTTCAGACCTTGGTTTTAAGCCGTCAGTATATAGTCCATATTCCGTACTAGTTGGAAAGGGATTGATTGATAGGTGCCATAAAGAAGGGATAAAGATTATTCCTTGGACTGTTAATACCATTAAAGATATGAAGTACCTTATTGCATTAGGTGTAGATGGGGTGATAACAGACTATCCTAATCTCTATAAAAAGGCGATTGAGGAATAGTTTTTAGAAAAGCTGACTAATAATTTTTTCTACTGATAAATTTTCAGCCTCTGCACGATAATTTCTTACAATACGGTGGCGTAATATAGATTCTGCAACTGCCTGTACATCCTCAATATCGGGAGAATATTTGCCGTTAATAGCAGCGTGGCATTTAGCCCCGATTACCAGAAATTGCGAAGCTCTTGGGCCGGCACCCCAGCTGATGTACTTGTTAATATCCTCGGTTGCGAGAGCGGAGTTAGGTCTTGTTTTACCAACTAATTTTACGGCATATTCGACAACGTTATCCGTTATAGGGATATTCCTTACTAGTTTTTGAAAATATTGAATCTGTTCGGCATTAATTATCTTTCTCAGGTTCACATTTCTATTGCTAGTGGTATTCCTCACAATAGCTAGTTCGTCTACGAAAGACGGGTATCCTAAATGGATGTTAAACATAAACCTATCCAGCTGTGCTTCTGGTAGCGGATACGTACCTTCCTGCTCTATTGGGTTTTGCGTAGCCAATACAAAAAAAGGATTCGGCAATAAATGCCGTACACCAGCAGCAGTAATTGCTTTTTCTTGCATTGCCTCTAAAAGTGCGGCCTGTGTTTTTGGAGGAGTTCTGTTGATCTCATCCGCTAAAATGATATTTGAAAATATTGGTCCGTTCACAAACTTAAAACTCCGGTCTTCACCAAGTATTTCTGCACCAATAATGTCACTTGGCATCAAATCCGGTGTAAACTGAATCCTGTTAAAATCAAGATCCATAACATTGGCAACTGTCTGTACAAGTAATGTCTTCGCAAGGCCTGGTACGCCTACCAACAAGCAATGGCCATTACTGAAAATGGATATAAGAACCGATTTAACTACCTCGTTTTGACCGATAACAATTTTACCTATCTCGGCGCTGATGTCATTAAAAGTTTTATGTAGCGCATCAACTGCCTTTATCTCATTTTCAAACTGCATACTTTTAATTTTTAGCAGTTACACCTTTAGTCCAAACTTTTAAATCATCGCAATCTGCGAAATCACTATCTATTCTGATATACGTATTTTCTCTCTTTTTCTCAAACCACTCGCTCATCATACGGTTTACTTTATCTTCCTGAGCTTTCTCTTTGAACTTAGCGTAATCCTGTTCAAGACTGCCTTTATGAGGAGGAACTTTAGATTTGAGGTAAAGGATCTTGTAGCCTTCTCTGCCATCTTCAGGACTAGTAAAAGCTACTGGTTTAGAAATTTCGCCCACTTTCATCGTATCAACAACCAAGAACACTGCAGGATCTAATTTATCTGCAGGAATAAATGTGGTTCTGGCTGTAACAGCATCTGCATACAGTAACATGCCTCCATTGTATTGAGAATCCTTATTGTCTGAATACTGGGATGCAGCGAAAGCAAATGGAAGCTTCTTGTCGATTAAGTTTTTGTAAATGGTATCAGCCTGCAATTTGATCCTTGCCATACTTTCAGGAGTGTTTTTAGGACGAACAAGAATATGACGGGCTTGAACCTGCTCGCCTCTTCTTTCAATCACTTGCAGGATATGGTACCCCGCTTCTGTTTCAAATACAGGAGAAATCTCACCTGCCTTTAATTTAAAGGCCCAAGCAGTAAACTCTTTAAACATACGCGTACGATCGAAGAAACCAAGATCTCCGCCTTCAGATGCAGAACCTGGATCTTCTGAGTAGGACTTGGCTAAAAATCCAAAATCCTCACCGCTTTTAATCCTAAGTCTAAAGGCATCAATTTTATCATAAAATTTTTGTTTCTCCGATTTCGTAAGCTTAGGATGCAGCACAATCTCACCAATTTCAAATTCTGTAGCTATATCCGGTAAACTATCTTTCTTGTAAGAATTAAAATACTTCCTAACTTCTAAAGGTGTCACACTTACGTCCTGAGTAATCTTTGCCTGCATTTTCTGAGAAATAAGCTGTTCTTTAATGTCTGGCCTGATCTCGTCCTTATACTGGAGTATAGAACGATTTAGGAACTGCTCTAGACGTTCTTCTCCACCAGCTTTCTGAACTTGATAGCGCATACGTTTATTCACTTCTTCATCTACCTGGTTTTCTTCAACGTATACCGAATCTAATTCTGCTTGTTGTTTCAAGAGTTTTGCCCCAAGCATTTGCTGCAGGAGGTAGCATTTAAATTTTTCATTTGCCGGATTTCCCGAATTTAGGTATTGTGCATATTGCTGGTTTAACTCTGAAAGCAGAATGATGTTTCCACCAAGGATTGCAACCATTTTATCTATGTTCTTTTTTTCTGATTGCTGCGCATTCGCATTAAAGAACAAGCAGATAATTCCGCTCGCTATTATTAAAAATTTCCTCATTGTATAGTTTTTCAATTATTATCTATTTTGCAAAATTATATAAAATTGTTTATGGCCTCGCCATTTTCTTTATTAGTTCTTGGAATATCTTTACCGGAAACTTTTTTCTTAGTTCAGCTATCCATTCCATTTCGAGCTTCTGTTGTGTAATGTCATCCTGAGCGGTATTCCATACTTTCTTTTCTGAAATATTGAACATCAAAACCGCCTCTTTATATTCATTGATTAAAAATGCAAACTCTGGACTTTTCTTAGATACCTTCTTTTGTTCTTTAAGGGTGTTCTCGTAGTTTTTTATTTCCTTTAGGTAAGTGGTATCCTTATCCATGTCTAAGGCTTTTGCATCCAGCACCTTTAGTTTAAAATCTACATAAAGATTAAGATAAGCCAAGAGATCCTGGTAAGAAACGTTGCCGTTTCCTGTATGATTTTTTTTGTAAAACCACATAAACTCCTTCTCCTCAATTGCCTTTCCATTTATAACTGCCACATGCTGGGCGAAACAAAAGGTACCATAAAAACTAACAATCAGGATGCAATAAACTTTTCTCACAAAGTACCTATGGTATAAATTTTAAGGCATAAAAGTAATAAATAAAGGCACTATAATGAGATATTTAACTAATTTTAACAGAAAAAAAATTTACCATATAATAGTAACAATGCCTGGTCAACTTACTACGAATGCAGATGCTTTGCATTTATTTTTTACAGATGATGTGTACCTCATAACTGAAGAAGTCAATTTAATGCCAATGCGGCAAGAAGTTATCTCAGAATCTGAGCCCGTAAAAAAAGATAATGAATTTAAGTTTCTAGGTAAAAATGAACGTAATATTCTACTGTTGGTAAATGACTTTGAGAACGATGTGAGCGATGAAAGCGGGAGGGAGCTACTTCGCAAGATTGTGAAATCCATTGAGCTTTCTGCAGCTGATTTTGCATTGGTCAACTATGCAAGGTATGATGGTGCTACCTTCGATGATTTGGTCTCTTTTTTCTCTAGTACGCTAGTTTTTGTTTTTGGAGTTAGTCCGGAACAGCTTGGTTTAAATAATTATCCTTCAAATGTAATTGTTACTAAAGGGGATGTCAGAATGATCTTTTCCGACGAATTGCGGAAACTTGATAAGAATGTGAATACTAAAAAAGCGTTATGGGCAGTATTGCAAAAGTTGGAGATATAAGGTTAAAGGAACTCGTATTTGCTACAAATAATGCTTATAAAGCTGCAGAAGTATCAAAACTGCTTGCCGGCAAGTATAAAATTCTTACCCTCAAAGATATTGGCTGTGGTGTTGATATTCCTGAAACTGGAAGTACATTTGAAGATAATGCTGCGCTAAAAAGTCTTTATGTGGTAACTCATTATCACCTAGATTGTTTTGGTGATGATAGCGGACTGGAAGTAGAAGCGCTAAACAATGCACCAGGTATTTATTCAGCCCGGTATTCAGGAAACCGGAGCGACCAGGGAAACATGAGCCTACTTTTAAATAATATGGAAGGTATAGAACACCGTAGCGCACGTTTTAGGACCGTGATTTCATTGAATTTAAATAATAAAAATTTCTTCTTTGAAGGTATGGTTAGCGGAACGATTAGGAAGGAAGCAATAGGCGAACAGGGCTTCGGCTATGACCCAGTATTTGAACCATTGGGTCATGATCGAACTTTTGCGCAAATGAGTACAAATGAAAAGAATGAGATTAGTCACCGTGCAATTGCAATGAAAAAACTTATTGCTTTTTTAAAAGACCACGCTGGTTTTTAAGTACGCTATCTGCTTTATTGATCAGGCTATCTGCTTTTACTAAGTCTTTAGCGCTTGGGATTTTAAGTAGAGATGGCGCCGCTTTTTTTGCGTTCTCAGTTATTGATTTAACCTTAGTATTTACAGATATCTTGGTTTTTGCTGCCGCTTTAGCCTTAGGTTTTCCAGTTATAATCTCTTTTTTGGAGAGCGGCCTGAGTTCTGGTAACCAGCTAAAGCCCGTTAGTTTTACATCACCTTTCAATTCTGCAATTGGAATTCTAACACCTTCCGGATCTCTAATGGCCAGAATGTTGGTAATCTGTTTATTTTTAAATAAAATCTTGATTCTGCTACTTACCGTCTGATTCATTTCTGTGTAAACGCTGTCCTTATCCCTATTATAATAGACGCTTTCCGCGTTGCCATCTACAAAAGCATTGCTAATCTCCCCATTGGTAAAAAATGCGGTGATTAGCTTACCCTTTACTTGATTATACTTAGCAGAATCAGAATTAACATTTACAATAAAGCTGTTTTTAATGATTTGAAGGGTATTTAGTTTGTTATTTTTTAACCTCAAATAAATGGTGTCTCCTGTTTGCTGAGAGCCTTGAGACCATAGAATGGGTTTTCCATACCAACGAAGGGTTGAATCTGCTGCTGTATAGAATAGCGAATCTGCAACTGCCTGCATGTTTGATTTATAAACCCTTACATTGTGGTAGGCCTTAATAACCCTGGTTTTCACGGTATCTGCAGAATTGGGCGGTAATGCACTTTTAATGGCAGTTACTGCCTTTACTTGCTTTGCCAGTCCGTCTGGCTTTTTAAGAACCAGCATCTTGGACAGGGTATCGGCAACTTTTGGTGGCATTACCGCTTTTGTAAGGGTGTCTTTTTTAAGCTTAAGTAGTAATATACTATCTGTCTTTTTAGACAGACTATCCTTGGCTAAGGTGATTTTCGTTGTGTCAGCAACGGCCAGTTTAGGCACTTTTTTTTCCAGTTTAACCGACTTTTTATTGTTTGCCAACTGAACTATTCGAGCAGGTGAAGCTTTGGATCGACTGGAATATTTGCTGCCCGATTCAGATTCCGGCTCTCCAAGTTCATTGTCCTTTTGCAAGGTGGGCGAGGAGATCAGTTTTAGTGTCTTTTTTAAAGACATCTGGGTTTCAAGAGTATCTGCGCCTAGCCAAAGACTATCCGGCTGCAGCTTTTTCTTTACCATAATTGAATCCTTCGTACCCATACCAACATAGGCATTTTTGGTGACTACAGCGCGTTCTGTCTTTTTATAATAATAGCCCAACTGGCCATACATCACAGTCTTGTCAGATGTATCCCTGAAAACAATGTTTTTAACAGCCTTTCCATAGCCTGCTTTGCCATCATAATAAAGACTATCTCCCTTTAAGGATTTGCTGGCATTGGTGTATAGGTTTTTCTTTCCGAAATAGGCATACTCTGTTTTTGTATTGTAAGCGCCATTTTCTGTATATAAGTTGTCATCCTTCCCTTTAATATTTGTAGGGCCGTAAAAGTAGGCCCAATTGCTAAGGGTATTGTATCTTAAAGTATCGGATTTTATAGTGCTCGAAGGGCTTACTACAATCACGTTGTACCTAAAATAGGCATCTCGACTGTTTGAAAAATAATAACCATTGGTACTTGTTAAGGTAACGTCTTTATTTACAATTTTTCCACTTTCAATATAAGTACCTA
Source organism: Pedobacter sp. (assembly GCA_025351765.1). Classification (GTDB taxonomy): domain Bacteria; phylum Bacteroidota; class Bacteroidia; order Sphingobacteriales; family Sphingobacteriaceae; genus Pedobacter. The sequence goes on along the minus strand of JANXVH010000101.1, from coordinate 49,979 downwards.
CTTTGGTAGCCATGTTGTAATCCAGCGTATTGGTAGTTAGTATGTTATCCTTATCTACCATTCTTACGTTACTAGTTAGGTGCGCAATTTTGGTATTTCCATCATAAGTAAGGAAGTCAGAATAAATATTAATAGTATCCCCCTGGTTGATGTGTACATTTTTAAAGGCTTCAAAAACATTCCTGCTTTCGTAAAATACGGCACTATCACAAGACAGCGTAGCATTTAAATGCCTGAAAACAGGATATTTGAGATAAGAAATTCCACCCTGCATAATCCCGCTCCTATTGTCTTGCAAAATGATCTTGGTTTTTTGCTGGGCAACTATAGATAAAGGAAGTATAAGAAAAAGTATGTAAAGGAAGATTCTCTGCACGCTACAAAGTTAGCAATGATAACGGATTTACTTGCCCCTTAGTATATTAACATTTTATATATTTGATGCATGCTACCGCTTCAATTTTTTCAGGATTATATTGATCAACATCAGTTGTTTAGCATTAAAAGTAAATTATTGCTTACCGTCAGTGGCGGGAAAGATTCTGTGCTCATGGCACATTTTTTTAAACAGGCAGGTTATGTTTTTGGCATAGCCCACTGCAATTTTAACCTACGGGCAGATGAATCTCAGCGGGATGAAAATTTTGTAAGGATGCTTGCGTTAACTTTTGAGGTGCCGTTTTTTGTTACCCATTTCAATACTAAAGAGCATGCCGCTCAATATAAGATTTCTACACAAATGGCTGCTCGTAACCTCCGTTACGAGTGGTTTGAGCAAACTAGGCTACATAATAATTACGATTATATAGCCATTGCACATCATCAGGGTGATGTCGCTGAAACGATGTTACTTAACCTTACAAGAGGAACTGGCATTGCGGGTCTTCATGGCATTCTTCCAAAAAGAGGCTATCTTGTTAGACCAATGTTGTTTTTGTCGCCCGCCGAGATCAATACCGCAATTGATAATCTGCATATTGATTTTGTAGAAGACAGCTCTAACGCCACTATTAATTATGCGCGCAACAAAATCAGGCATCAGGTAGTGCCGGTACTTCGAACACTAAATCCAAAATTAGAGCAAACCTTTGTGCGAAGTGCACAACGTTTTAGTGAAACTGAAATGGTATTGCAACAGGTAGTTAAGTCCTTAACTAAAGACCTCTTGAAGATTAAGGGCGATACCGTTTACTTATCTCTTCAAATCATCAAACATTTAACACCACAGCGCTTGCTTTTTTCTGAACTATTAAAGCCTTATGGTTTTACTGAAACCATTAGTGAAGAGATATTAAAAGGGCTAAATAAGCAAAGTGGTACAACCTACCAAAGCACTACCCACTGCGCTTTAATAGACCGGGAAAATCTCATTATATCTAAAATTGCCACAGCTAATGAATCTAATATCGTAATGATCCATTACCATGATACTAGGGTTAAATTTTTATATAATCAGATTGATATTTCATTTTCTGATATAATTCATTTTGAAAGAGACTCTTCAAAAGCATTTATTGACGCCCGATTGCTTATCTACCCGTTAATACTGCGCAGTAGGCAGGAGGGAGATAAATTCATTCCCATGGGAATGAAAACACATAAAAAACTTAGCAATTTTCTGATAGATCAAAAAGTTTCACTTCACGAAAAAGATCAGGTGCCTATTCTGTTAAATGGCAATGGAGAAATCATTTGGATAGCTGGTTACCGTCAGGACGACAGGTATAAAATTACAGGAGCAACACACAAAGTAGCTATCTTTGAATTAAAAAAAATAAACAATTCGTAATTAAAACAAGTAACTTTATTCCATCATTACCAAAAGCGGTTAAAGTATTTTGTAACTGGAATGGCTTAATTTTATCTAATAGAAAACAAGATGGGAAACCGTAACAATTTTCTGGAGAAACAATACATCGGTCGAGATTACATCCGAATCTGTATCAGGCTCGTGATGGCCGCATTTTGTTTTGCTGCATATGTTTACGAGCGCGATCGCGACAATACTCAGGATTTGTTTCTTGTAGTTGGGTTTGGCATCATTGGTGTTTCTATTGGTCTGCTGTTCCTTATTCAATATAGAACTGTAATCGAAGATAAAAAGATTGTAATCGATGGCTTATGGTCGGCCAGGAGGGTGGAGATTGATCTTAATTCTATAAAAAAGGTAAAAAAAGATACGTATAGCAATTACCTGTTTAATAATCCTGTTTATAACCTGCACCGTAAGGGAAGTATCCGGTTTTATTCTTCAGGTAAGGATGCTGTGGTACTTACGGATAATGACGGTTTTGAATACTATATTGGTACACAAAGGCCTAACGAAATGTACCTTGTCATACTGGCCGAAATGAAAGCGTAACAATTCCCACACATTTCCTGGAGTGCTTAAATAATTGCAATTGTTTAACATAAAGCTCATTTAAAGTACTGTTCTTTGCGCAGTAAATTAAGTTATGAAAATAGGTATTGTTTGCTACCCCACATTTGGTGGTAGTGGAGTTGTTGCTACTGAACTGGGTAAAGCGCTTGCTGACGAAGGTCATCAAGTTCATTTTATTACTTATAGTCAGCCTGCCCGTCTTGATTTCTTTTCAGAAAATCTTTTCTATCATGAAGTATCGGTAAGAAATTACCCGCTTTTTGATTATGCGCCTTATGAATCTGCCCTTGCCAGCAAACTAGTAGATGTTGTCAGGTTTGAAAAGCTGGATATACTGCATGTACATTATGCTATTCCCCATGCTTCTGCTGCATTTATGGCAAAGCAGATTCTGGAAACCTACGGAATCTATATACCTTTCGTAACTACGCTACACGGAACGGATATTACCCTTGTCGGTAAAGATCCTACCTATAAGCCAGTCGTTACTTTTTCCATTAATAAATCTGATGGTGTAACCACTGTTTCAGAAAGCTTAAGAAAGGATACCGAGAACCACTTTGAAATCACTAATGAGATCAAAGTGATTCCTAATTTTATAGATTTCAGTAGGTTTAGTCTTAAACCTAAAGATCATTTTAAAAAAGCTATAGCACCCAATAACGAGCGGATCTTAATCCACACTTCTAACTTTAGAAAAGTTAAGCGTACTGCAGATGTGATCCGTATGTTCGAAAAGATTCAGGCAAAGATCCCCTCTAAACTTTTAATGGTGGGTGATGGTCCTGAACGTGCCTATGATGAGCAGCTTTGTCGTGATCTTGGTATAGTTGATAACGTGCGGTTTCTTGGTAAGCAAGACGCCGTGGAAGAAATTTTATCAGTGTCTGATCTATTTCTGATGCCCTCAGAATCAGAGAGCTTTGGATTGGCAGCTCTAGAAGCCATGGCATGTAAAGTACCCGCCATTACCTCTAATGCAGGGGGGCTTCCAGAGTTAAACATTGATGGCTTTTGTGGTTTTATGAGTAACGTTGGTGATGTTGGTGATATGGCGCAAAAGGCAATAATGATCTTAAAGGATGATGAGGTATTGCAGCAATACAAAGACAACGCATTGATCCGCGCCAAAGATTTCGACCTCAAAAAGATACTTCCTGAATATGTTAGCTATTACAACCAAGTCATAGAACGCCAGCTCAGGCTAAAATAGGCTCTTCAGGCTATTCCTCTCCGTGCTATTGGGTATGTAAATATACCATTCTAACGGTATTGCATCAATTTTCTGATAGTTTGATATTTGGTTCATACTAAATTATCAAATATGAAAAAAATATTATTAAGTGCATTTTTTGCATTAACATTATGCTTTGCAGCAAGTGCGCAAGAAGAAGAAGGAACTGTTAATGATAATCCTGCCGAGGTTAAGGACCGTAAAATAATGACACTTGATGACCTGAAGGCTGAGCGGGCAGCTTTAGTTGCGCTAGTAAAGTCGGAAGAATTCCAAAAGAAATTGGCTAAATCAGAAACATTGAAAGCTCCAAAAGAAGCTGGTATCGCAGGTGTGGATGCATTGACCGATATCGTTTCATCTATGCTTAATCAGCTTAAAGAAAACAGGAATATGATTCCTCAATTGTACGCCAGTGTAACAGGACAAACTATTGACGGATCCGCAGCATCAGATATTAAACCAATTACGCCAGACCAAATGCTGGTTTTTACCAAAATGTTTATTGAAATGGGTTCTACATTGGTAAAATCGTCTAAAGATCTGATCTCCCTACCGGGAGAGATTAAAAGTGCGGGTGTCATGAAAGGCTTAAAAGCATTAAAGAATATAGCTTACATCAAGAATGCGATCGGATCATTAAGGCAAGAACTTTCTTACAATTCAAAAATGATTAAAAATCTAATGGCCACCAATAAGTTAGTTGCTACTAACTCTGGAGGTATAAAATAATATACCCGCTCAGTAAGATTAAATAAAGCGGATGTCTGATTAAACGGAGATCCGCTATTTTCGTATCCTCTTATCGCCCTGTATCTTAATAGAATTAAAAACCAAGCAAACTGGGCTTCCTATCCTTATTCTTTTAGAGGTATCGGTTAGTGCGCCCGTGGTTTTATCCCTGTCAAATACTACTACTTCGTCGCTCCCCTGATTGGCAGCAAAAAGAAACTTTCCGCTTGGATCAATCGCAAAGTTCCTGGGGCTTTTACCCAATGCACTTACTCTGGATACAAACTGCAACCTCCCTGTAGGATATATGGAATAAACATTAATGCTATTTGCATCTCCACGGTTACTCTCATATAAAAATTTACCATCAGGAGAAACATGAATATCTGCCGCATCAATCCGCCCTTTAAAGTCCGGGGGCGTAGTTGCAATTTCCTGAATCTTTTGAAAGTGGCCATTATTATAAGCAAAAGCAGTAATACTTCCATTAAACTCATGGATCAAATAAGCGAATTTCCCATTCGGACTAAAAGTAATGTGTCTTGGCCCAGTTCCGGGATTTGTCTTAATAATAGTACTTAAGCTAATTACATTAGATTTTTCAGTAGGCTTATAGTTGTACACATAGATAAGGTCTTCGCCAAGATCCGTGCAGATCAGGTATTTTTTATCAGGAGTTAACTGCACCATATGGGCATGAGCGCTTACCTGCCTTGATGGCTCAATACTTTTACCCGTATGCTGTATTATCTGCTTTGGATCTGTAAGTGAACCATCAGCGGCACGTCCGTAAACAATAATGTTTCCACTGCTGTAATTGGCAATGATTACATTCGCTTCATCCGCCATTACATAGCAAGGATCGTTACCTTTTGCTTCTTTCTTATTTAAAGGTGTCAATTCTCCAGACACGGCATTATAACCGAAAGAAGTAACTGTACTGGTACTTCCTGATTCGTTTACGGCATAAACGAATTTATTATCCGGTGATACTGCCAAAAAGCTAGGATTGGCTATATTCTTAACCAGGTTTTTAGGAGATATATCCCCACTTTGTGTATTAAAATTATAAATATAGATACCTTCGCTTTTTCCGTTATTGGTATAGGTGCCAATCAACAGGTTATAGTTTTGAGCCTGAAGCTGAATTGCTGATAACATAATGGCTAAGCAAAGGAATCTTTTCATTCTATTTTATTTAATAAGGTGTTTTATCTGAATTAGCTCATGTTCTTCAAGGAAGCGCCATTTTCCGCGGGGAAGGTCTTTCTTAGTCAGATTACCATAAACTACCCGGTCAAGTTTCACTACATCATACCCCAGGTGTTCAAATATCCTTCTCACAATTCTGTTCTTACCGCTATGGATTTGTATCCCAACTTCTTTTTTACTTGCACCTGCTACGTATTGTATGTTATCTGGCTTAATCAAACCATCTTCCAGTTCCAATCCAAACTGGATTTTATTAAAATCACCCTGACTTAAATTCCTGCTCAATTCAACATGGTACATCTTGGTAATACCATTCTTAGGATGAGAAAGTTTATCTGCAAGATCACCGTCGTTAGTCATCAATAACAAACCCGTTGTATTTCTATCCAGTCGGCCTACTGGATAAATGCGTTCTTTGCTTGCTTTTTCTACCAGATGCATTACCGTACGGCGTTCCTGCGGATCATCGGTAGTGGTAATATAATCTTTAGGTTTATTTAGAATAACGTAAACTCTTTTTTCTCTTTTCAGAAGTTCTCCGTTATAACGGATCTCATCCTTATAAGGATCAACTTTTTGTCCCAATTCAGATACTACTTCTCCATTTACAGATACCACGCCAGCGGCAATCAACTCATCAGCTTTACGGCGTGAGCAAATGCCCGAATTGGCAATATAACGATTCAAACGAATCAGTCCATCATCTTTAACCGGTACGCTTTTTTTGTTTCTTATGGTTGGTTTGTTTTCAATACGCTCACCACGATCTTGATAAGCTGGTCGGTCACCCTCAGTTTCTCTTTTTCTAAAAGGTCTGCTGTCCGTACTTCTTGAGTCAGTACCTTTTTTATCATCAAATTTCCTGAACGGCTTATCGCCAGTTCCAAAACTATCTTTCTTTATATAACTGCGTTTTTCTCCTGGCTGGATGTCCCTAGAGCTACCTTCTTTAAAGGCGCGTGGTCTAAACTCCTTTTTTTCACCATCTCTTGGTTTATATTCACGCTTTTCGCCGTCTCTTGGCTTAAATTCCTTGCGCTCTCCTTCTCTTGGTTTGTATTCACGCTTTTCGCCGTCTCTTGGCTTGTATTCTCTACGTTCTCCTTCTCTTGGTTTATATTCACGCTTTTCGCCGTCTCTTGGTTTGTATTCTCTACGTTCTCCTTCTTTTGGTTTATATTCACGCTTTTCGCCATCTCTTGGCTTAAAGTCGCCGGTCCCTCTCGGTTTGTATTCTTTTTTCTCTCTCCCATCTTTATCCTCAAACTTGCTTTTGCCCTTGTACGAACTATCTGTTCCACTTGGTCTTCTGCCTGTTGTGCTTCGGTTTCCCGGTTTGGACTTGTCATCCCGACTGTTCCTATTATTGTCTTTTATCATGATACGCTATTAACCGCATAAAATATGCGGCCACAAACTTAGTTAAAATTGCTCAAATTCACAATTTTAAGTCACTGTGCTGCTGTCAGAAATGCGTTAAAGTAAAGCGAAATACCTTATATACAGGCAGCTCTGAAAATGCCAGTATTCCTGTTCCGGAAATTCCCTAAATTATCACTTTCTAAAGCTTTCAAAATCGCTGTCTAAACATATTTAAACCTTGATTTTCTGATATATTCTTGTAAACGCTTGATAATTAGGTAAGTATGTTGTATGTTTGCAGCAGTTTACTATTGTTAACCAAAAAAAGGAGGAAAATGATAAAGAAACACATAGTACTATGTACGGTAAACATTGCATTACTGGTCATGGCAAAAGTGTTCACTTACAAAATGCCCCAAACAACTAAAAGTCTTACAAAACAAGAAGACACCACATTAAAAAATACACCACCACCACAAAAAATAAATGCGCCACTATCAACAATGGCCATGTTAAATTTCGCACAAGAAACTCTTCCATTAGGCGATGTCAAAGTGGAAAGAAAAATGAAGAAAATTCTTGCTGCGTACTATTACAGTAAAATTCAGACCAATCGCTTACACAAAAAAGCGGCTGAATGGTTTCCTATAATAGAGCCGATACTTGCCGCTTACGGCATTCCTGAAGATTTCAAGTACATGCCATTAGTAGAATCTGGTTTAAAAACAGGTACATCTGCTAAAGGAGCATCAGGGTTTTGGCAATTCATGCCCGGAACAGCAAGAACCTATGGTTTAAAGGTTAATTCAAAAGTAGACGAGCGTGCAAATTTACGCAAGTCTACAATTGCTGCGGCTAAATACATCAAAGAGCTGTATGGAATTTTTGATAGCTGGACGCTGGTTGCTGCTGCTTACAACGTAGGAGACTGTCACATGAAAAAGCAGATCAATAGGCAAAATGAGGATAACTATTTTAAAATGCACCTCAATTCTGAAACAGGAGGGTACGTTTACAAACTCATCTCTATGAAAGAGATTGTTCTATACCCGGTGCGGTATGGGTTTAAGGCGCAAAATGTTGTTTTAGCCTATCGCAAGCCTTTTAGTACAACAAACGTAGAATAAGGAACAATTTTTTTCTTATTTTACTGCCCCATGGGTTTGTTAAAGCTAAGAATTAAAGAAATGAATTACGGACCAGGCGCAAACCTGGTCCTTATTTTTGATACCATAGGTGTGGGCAAACCGCTGTATCTAGCCGGACAGTTTCTCACACTAGTATTTAACCTACAAAACCGGGAAATTCGCAGATCTTATTCCATTTGCAGTTCTCCTGTTCTAAATGAGCCGCTTGCTATTGCCATAAAAAGAGTAGAAAACGGTGAAATTTCCAGATTTCTTCATCATAAAATCACTGTAGGCTACGTGTTATATGCTTTGCCACCTAACGGGTTGTTTACCTATCAGCCTATAGTTGATCAACAAAGAACTGTATTTCTTTTTGCGGCGGGGATAGGCATTACCCCCATATATTCCATCATTAAAACAGCACTAACTGCAGAGAAAGCATCAAAGCTTTTTCTAATCTATAGCAGCCGCTCAGTTGATGAAACCCTTTTTTATAAAGAATTAAACCAGCTTGAAGCAACACATCCAGAAAGATTTAAAATCATTTATGTTTCCTCACATGCCAAAAACTTGCTTTATGCACGCTTAAATGTATTTCTAATCCAAAAGCTGGTCAAGGAATATTTACAATTTGACGCTAATGCGGCGTTGTTTTATACTTGCGGGCCAATTGATTATATGGTTACCTGCCGGATAGTACTGTTGCAGATGGGGTATGATATTAGCCAAATAAAGCGAGAAACTTTTGTCCTTCCGGAAGATGACGCGGATGAAGATGATACAACGGAGAAAGAAGCTGGAGATAGAAACACCTATTCAGTAACATTAAACAACAATGGGGTTATACACCATCTGAAAGTGCCCTACCACAGAACAATTCTGCAAGAAGCATTGTTGAACAAAATTGATGTCCCTTATAGTTGTCGCGCTGGTATTTGTAGTACCTGTACTGCAACCTGTACAAAAGGACATGTGCGGATGGAGTATAACGAGGTATTGGTAGATGATGAAATAGCGGCAGGAAGGGTACTAATTTGCACCGGTCATCCCACCGAAAATGACACCACTATTGTATGGTAAAACACTTTAATATTTATCTTTGTAATTATGAGTAATACTACCGTTGACCTGGGTGAGCAAAAAGATGTTGAAGTATATGGGGCCCGGGTTCACAACCTTAAAAATATAGATATATCTTTTCCGCGTAATAAGCTAGTAGTCATTACCGGTTTAAGCGGAAGCGGTAAATCATCACTTGCTTTTGATACCATTTATGCAGAGGGGCAAAGGCGCTATATGGAAACATTTAGTGCTTATTCCAGGCAGTTTATGGGCGGTATGGAACGGCCCGATGTAGATAAAGTTTCAGGCCTGAGCCCAGTTATTGCTATTGAGCAGAAAACTACCAGTAAAAACCCCAGGTCTACCGTAGGTACCATTACAGAGATTTACGATTTTATGAGGTTGCTCTATGCACGTACAGGTGATGCTTTTTCCTATAATACAGGAGAGAAAATGGAGCGGATGAGCGAAGATCAGATCCTAGCAAATATCTTCAAAAAATATAGCGATACCCCAGTAAATATCCTTGCTCCCGTGGTTAAGGGACGTAAAGGACACTACCGTGAGCTCTTCGAACAAATTCGTAAACAGGGTTACGTAAAGGTTCGCATAGATGGAACGATTCAGGATATTACCGCAAAAATGCAGGTAGACCGTTACAAGATTCATGATATTGAGATTGTTGTAGACAGGCTAATTGTAGATGCTAAAGATGCCAAGAGGCTGCAAGATTCACTTCAAACCGCCATGAAGCTTGGTAAAGGAATTATTAAGATTAGCGATAAGGATAACAACGTTTCCCATTTCAGCAAATTTCTGATGTGTCCTACCACCGGCATCTCTTATGATGAACCACAGCCCAATAGCTTTTCTTTCAATTCGCCATATGGTGCTTGCGAGAACTGTGATGGATTAGGGTATATTCTCGTGATCGATAGAGAATCAGTTATTCCTAATCCTAAATTAAGCATCATTAACGGTGGCCTAGCTCCACTTGGAGAGTATAGAGACATTTGGATGTTCCAGGTATTAAAGGCCCTGGCTAAAAAGTACAGTTTTTCACTCTCTACCCCAATAGAAAAATTGGGCGAAGAAAATATAAATATTATCCTTAATGGTAGTCACGAGTTACTTAGTGTAGCCGTTGAATACAATAAATGGAATGTCCAAAATTACCAGATCACTTTTGATGGTATAGTTAAGCTATTAGAAGAACAGGCGGAGCGAAAAGGCGAAGGAGCTGTAGACGATATTGATGCTTTTAGAAAATTAAAAACCTGCCCGGCATGTAATGGAGCCCGATTAAAAAAGGAAAGCCTGCACTTTAAGATAGATGGTAAAAACATTTTTGAACTGGCCGAGATGGACATCAACTCCTTACAGCATTGGTATGTAGGACTGGAAGAAAGATTAAGTGATAGGCAAAATACTATTGCTAAAGAAATTTTAAAAGAAATAAGGACTAGGCTTGGCTTCCTTACCGATGTGGGCTTAACCTATTTATCATTAGACCGTACAGCACGTACACTTTCTGGCGGAGAGGCGCAAAGGATCAGACTGGCAACGCAAATTGGTTCTCAGTTGATGAATGTGATGTACATTTTGGATGAGCCCAGTATTGGATTACACCAACGGGATAACGAACGTTTAATTGGTGCATTGAAAAACCTGCGCGACTTGGGTAATACCGTATTGGTGGTAGAACACGACAAGGAGATGATTCTGGAAGCAGACCATGTTATTGATGTTGGTCCAGCTGCCGGCGTGCATGGCGGTCAAATCGTTGCTCAAGGAACTCCAGCCCAAATATTGGCCTCTGATACCCTTACCGCTGCATACCTAAATGGTAAGAAGGGTATTGTAGTGCCAAAGAAAAGGAGAAAAGGCAATGGCCATAAGTTGTCCATTATCAAAGCCAGTGGACATAACTTAAAGGATGTATCTGTAGAAATTCCACTTGGCAAATTTATTGCCGTAACCGGCGTTTCAGGTAGTGGTAAATCCAGTTTGATCACAGAAACATTGTATCCAATACTAAACCATCATTTTTTTAGGGCAAAGAAACATCCGCTTCCTTATGAGAAGATCCACGGACTCAAAGAAATAGATAAAGTGATTGAAATAGACCAGGCACCCATTGGACGTACGCCGCGGTCAAACCCCTCTACTTACACCGGGGTTTTTTCAGATATTAGAAACCTTTACGTGCAATTACCTGAGGCTAAAATAAGAGGCTACAAACCGGGGCGCTTTTCTTTTAATGTAAAAGGGGGAAGATGCGAGACTTGCCAGGGCGGCGGTATGAAGGTAATTGAAATGAATTTCCTTCCGGATGTACAGGTGCCTTGCGAAGAATGTGGCGGAAAACGTTACAATAGGGAAACCCTGGAGGTGCGGTACAGAAGTAAATCCATAAGCGATGTGCTGGATATGAGCATAGAAGAAGCTGTAGATTTCTTTGAGAATATGCCTGCCATTTACCGTAAAATAAAAACACTAAAAGATGTTGGCTTGGGTTACATTACCCTTGGTCAATCCTCCACAACACTATCCGGAGGAGAGGCACAACGGGTTAAATTAGCTACTGAACTTTCTAAAAAGGATACAGGAAGAACATTCTATATTTTGGATGAGCCAACAACGGGTCTGCATTTTGAAGACATCAATGTACTACTTGGTGTACTTAACGAATTGGTAGACAAGGGGAATACCGTATTGGTAATTGAGCACAACCTAGATGTGGTAAAGGTGGCCGATTGGGTAATTGATCTTGGAGAAGAAGGCGGCGCAGGTGGTGGAAGGATTATCTTTGAAGGTACGCCTGAAGGATTAATCCAAAACCCTATAAGCCTTACCGGGAAATTCCTCAAAAAAGAAATGAATTAAATAACAACGATTATGGCTCTTTTTTTAAGCGATTACCTGCCAGATACAGACCCTTATAGTCTGCAGCAAGTAGTTGCTAAAGGCTTGGATATGGACAGCCGAGTAGAAAATAGACATCCTTTCCAATTGGTAGAAGAGGCCGACATTTCAAAGATTCTTAAACCGAGAGCAACATTTTCCCATAAAGGCACCTATGGGCATGTATTACTCATTGCGGGAGCTCCCAAAACTATGGGTGCGGCCTTGATTGCTGCAAACGCCTGTCTGCATGCAGGCGCTGGGCTTACTACTGTAAGCATTCCAGAATCTGGTTTAACGGCACTAAATACGCGCTTACCTGAAGTAATGTATGCAGATAGAAAAGATTTACAGGAAGAAAAAAACAAGCCTTTTCAAAAATACAATTCTATAGCAATTGGTTCAGGCTTAGGAACGGATCAAGTCAACTTATTTAGCCAGGTTTTAAAGGCCGGAAAGCCCATCCTTGCAGATGCAGACGCACTGAATATGATGGCCGGTGATAAGAGTCTAATCCATAAACTTAGTCCCCATTCCATCCTTACACCTCACATGAAAGAGTTCGATAGGTTGTTTGGTGTACATAAGAACTGGTGGGATCGCCTGCAGACAGCAATAATCAAAGCAGCAGAGTTTAACATAGTAATTGTACTGAAAAACGCATATACCTTTATTATAGATCAGAAGGGTATAGTTTCTATCAACAACACCGGTAATCCGGCGATGGCTCAAGGTGGTATGGGTGATGCCCTCACGGGAATTATTGCAGCCTACGTAGCACAGGGTTACGATGCCAAATACGCGGCAATTTTAGGCGTATATTTTCATGGAAAATCTGGTGATGAACTTGCTAAAAAGAAGTATTCGATAACGGCAACAGAACTAATTAAACAATTATCAAAAGTGGTTAAACACCACCCATAACCATCATTTGTTCCATAGTAGGCGTAGGGTTACCACCACGTTTTTCAAGAGTTACTGCAAATGCTTGCACAGCTCCTATTCCTTTCATATCAAGAAGGATATGTGCAGAATCTGGTTTTACATCAAATACACCCAAATCTACCGGCTTGCCGTTAACCAGCGCCCAAAGCTGGTATTGATGATCTTTATCATTAGCAGGCAATGCCATTTTCTCGTTGTTAACAATAACATGGCGACCTTTTGCATGCCAATAAACCACCATATTGTCTTTAGGATCTTTCTTGCCGGCAAGTTTAACAGTTTTCCAATCAGGATCATCAGACATGCTAACCAATTTATTTAGGTCGGCATTGTTGTCCTTCATAAAGCTAACCGTGCTAGAGAATTTCTCCCTGTCTAAACTAAGACTGGCAATTTGTTCTCGTGCAATACCAAGGTCATTATGCGCAGAGTAAAGCGCAGCAGCACAAACAATAAGCAAACTAGCACAGGCGGCCAAGGCAAAGCGTAGTGTACGCACTTTGGATTGATACTCGTCTTTACTATTTGGATTAAGGGAAACAATTTTGGCTTCTTGTTTAGCTACTGCAGGCGCAGTATTTTTTATTTTATCTAATATCTTTTGCTCCAAACCAGCGCTAGGCTGAATGGCATTTTCCACTGCATATTGCTCCATGGCAATTTCGATGGCTTCAATTTCCTGCTTAACATGAGGATGTTCTGAAGCCATACCAAGAACCCTTACTTCTTCAGGAGCAGTTAATTGCCCTAGAACAAAGAGTTCAAGTATGCCGGTTTCAATATATGCTTTTGCTTCTTCCACTTTAATTAAAATGCTTTCTTAATTCCATAATCCCCATCCTGATCCTGGTTTTAACAGTACCCAATGGTAAGTTTAATTCCTCAGCTGCTTCAACATGAGTATACCCTTTAAAGTATACCATATCTAATACGGCTTTAAATTCTGGTTTAAGTGCTGTTACCAAGTCCTTAATTCCAAGAAGATCTGCATTAAAGGATACCCCTTTCTGCGCGTCAATAAAATCTACGTTATTTTCGATGTCTTGGTTTTTCAGGGCATTTTTAAAGTCTTTTGAACGCAGCTTATCTATAGATAAGTTTCTGGCAATATTCATCATCCAGGTAAATAAACGACCTTTTGTACTGTCGTAGCTACCCGCAGAGTTCCAGATTTTAATAAAAGTTTCCTGTAACAGATCTTCAGCAACTTCCGTTTGCTGAATAATTCGGGAGATTACACCCAGTAACGCGCCTGAATACATGTCATACAGTGCCTGTATAGCAATGGTATCCTGACTTTTCAGTTTACTAACTAACTCTTCTTCCGAGAGTGATATCTTTTTTGATGCTGCCAATGGATTGCTAATATACAGAAACTACAACAACATCAAACTGTAATTTGTTTTTTCTGCGGATCATCGTAAATGTATAGCAGTTAAAAGTCGAAAAGGTGTTTTTCTGCATGATAAGAAGAGCGTACAAGGGGGCCGCTTTCTACATATTTTAATCCCCTTGCCAATCCAATTTCTTTATATTTTGCAAACTGATCTGGATGTATCCAGTCCACCACAGGATGGTGGTTGCGGGTAGGCTGCAAGTATTGACCAAGGGTAAGAATATGTACCCCGTTTGCCACCAAATCCTCTATTGCTTCCAGTATATCTTCTTCAGTTTCACCCAAACCCAACATAATGCCGGTTTTGGTTCTCAATCCAAATTCAGAAATTCTTTTAAGCGCTTCAAGACTCCTATCGTATTTTGCTTGTATGCGCACCTGTTTTGTTAATCGCCTAACGGTTTCCATATTATGAGACATTACCTCAGGACGTTCTTCTAAAACACGGTAAAGATTATCCCAAACCCCTCTAAAATCAGGAATTAAAGTTTCTAGTGTTGTTTCAGGACTCTCCCTGCGAATGGCCTGTAAAGTCTCTGCCCAAATGATAGAGCCACCATCTTTCAGGTCATCCCTATCTACAGATGTGATTACACAGTGCTTTACCTGCATCAGTTTTACTGAATTAGCAACACGGTTTGGTTCATCAGTATCAACCGCCATAGGCCTGCCCGTTGC
This sequence comes from Pedobacter sp., assembly GCA_025351765.1. GTDB lineage: Bacteria > Bacteroidota > Bacteroidia > Sphingobacteriales > Sphingobacteriaceae > Pedobacter. The sequence goes on along the minus strand of JANXVH010000101.1, from coordinate 34,941 downwards.
TACTGCGCAGAAAGAGCAGGAGCGCGTACAAATGTTGCCAAGAATCATGAAAGTAGCCGTACCTGCACCCCAACACTCGCCCATATTGGGGCAATTGCCACTTTCACAAATGGTATGAAGCTTGTGCGTGTCTACAAGACTGCGCACTTGTGCATATTCTTTGCCAACAGGAAGCTTTACCCGAAGCCAATCTGGTTTACGTTGAATGGGGTTTTCTGAAACAACCGGAAGTGCAATCATGATGCAAAGTTAAGCAATAGGTTTCAATTGGAAGAAACACCCAATGTTAGGAGCCTGTAATGTTTCGTTTAGGCGGTTAATTTTCCAAGGTATTGACTGTCGGACTGTATTGAACGATCTTCTGCAACAAAGCCGATGTACAAATGCCATTCCAGACCGGATTTTTCGTTGGGCAGTAGCAATGTTTCTGTTCCTGTATTCCTAAATGCACCCGGGCATACATATTTGCTTTTTTTGGTTTCAAAGTTTATGGCCAGTAATAGCACCTGATCCTGTTTTTTTGTTCCCAATTGATCAGCATCAGCATTCCAGTGAAACCGGAACAAACCAGGGCTTTCCAATACCACTGCCGGGTCTATCGCGCCAGATAGTTCGCCGCCGCTCATTTTGAAAAGTGCAGGGTCAATCATTTTAATACCATCTACTTCCATCATGGCATTTTTCACATTCCATGAAAGTGCGCCTTTTGAGCCACCTCTTTCAGACCCATAGTTTTTAAAACTAACCTTAAGTAACTTTAACAAAGGAGTTAAAGTCTCCTGTACCAGCCCAAATGCAGAGTTGTTCTTTTTCTCATTTTCTGTTCTTGGCTTAGTTCTTTCTGGCAATGAACGCATAAATTCTTTGCCGTTTATGGTGTACCCAACTACCGTGCCCACCTTCCCGCTAAAGCCACCCAGTATACCATTTTTAATTCTCGCCATATAATTTCCAAATCCTTAACAATACCATACAAAAGTAATGAATAATACGATTATTATGCTATTTTTAAATGTTATTTATGCGTTACTAACAAGTAAATAACACGTTTTAAAACGTGTTTGCAACGGGTATACAACGAGTATAGAACGGGTTTAAAACGTTTTCAAATAAAATTAGTTCTGTACCTAGTCCTTGCATAGTTATAAGGTCTTAGCCCAAGCGTCCATTTTGGTTTCAAATACGCTAAGCGGCATTGCACCATCTTTAAGCACCTGGTTGTGGAATTCGGCAAGATTAAATTTGGCGCCCAATTGCTTTTCATATTTAGTACGCAGCTCCCTTATTTTTAAAGCGCCTGTTTTATAACCGAGTGCCTGTGCCGGTATGCCCATGTAACGTTCAATTTCTGCAGTTGCGCCTTGCTCACTAATGGCTTCATTGTCCATCATGTATTTAATGGCTTGTTCGCGGGTCATACCTTTTGTGTGTATGGAAACATCAACAACTAAACGGATGGCGCGATGCATTTCATCACCAAGAGCCCCCATGTGCTGGTAGGGGTCAGAATAAAGGCCTAACTCTTTGCCCAGAGATTCGCAATATAATGCCCAGCCCTCTACATAAGCATTCTCGGATATTAAAAACCTGCGGAATTTAGGTAGCGTGGTATTTTCTTGAGTTAAAGAGATTTGATAATGGTGACCAGGAATGGCCTCGTGTAAAAACAAAGATTCCATGCCTGAGGTAATGTTAAACTTGGCGGCATCCAATATGGGTACGTAGAAAATACCCGGGCGCTTACCATCAGCAGATCCCTGATTGTATTCTGCACTTGCCGAAGCTGCTCTGAACGCTTCCGTTTGCTTAATTCTAAAAGGGGTATTAGGCACATGCGTAAACATTTTTTGTAAATTGGGCTCCATTGTTTTGTGGATTTTTTCAAATGCGGCAAGTACTTGTTCAGGTGTTTTATAAGGCATGAACTTGGAGTTGGTGTTCATGTAATCAAAAAACGCTTTTCTATCGCCCTTAAAACCAACAACAGTTTTAATGCTATCCATTTGTTTAGTGATGCGAGCAACTTCGCTTAAACCCGTTTGGTAAATTTCTTCCGGACTGCGGTCTGTAGATGTTTGTTGCTTAACCAGGTAAGCATATTTAGCTGCGCCCTCTGTAACGGCCGATAGGCCTGAGGTGCTGCGGGTGTGCGGCAAATAAGTATTTTGAAGATAAGTAGCCAGTTTGCTATAAGCTGGAACGGCTGTTTTTAAGATAGCAGTTTTATAGGCATCAGAAAGCGTTTTTTTATTTGTAGCAGAAAAACTAGCTGGGAAATTCTTAATTGGATCATAGAAAAGGCTTTTTGTAGCGTCTGTTACTACAAAGCTTTGCATTTGTGGAATCATTTTAACAACCAAAGCTTTTGGTAATACTACACCCGTCTTTATACCCTTATCAAAATTAGCGATTGCCGTATCAGCCCATACAGAAAATGCGGTTAAACGCTTTAGCCAATCGTTGTAGTCTTTTACCGTTTTAAATGGTTGTGCGTTGCTGCCAGATCCAAATTGCCCAATGGTTAGTGGTAGGGCAAACATTTGGTTAAAAGGCATATATTCCAAATGATGCTTAAAACCGTCAAGGTTAATTTGTGCTTCGTATACAAAAATATCATAGGATAGCTTGTCGTTCTCATTGAGGTCGTTACGCTTAAAAGTTTTTACGCTATCAAGATAACTTTGATAAAAATCATGGAGCTCTTTCAAGTATATCGACGAACCTGTATTTGCCAATTGGTTATTATACCTGGCATCACCAATAGATGTTGCAGTTAGTGGATCAAGTTTAAGGTATCCTTCATAAAAACTTTCAAATACCTTTGCCAGTTGCGGGTTATCACCAGCTGAGTTTTTATTGTCTACATTTTCTTGTTTACAAGCTGTAAATAAAACAGCCATACCTACCACTAATAACAGTTTTTTCATCTTTTTATGATTCGTTTTTATGAAGGAGATGACTATCATGATTTGTCCAAGAGGTTGGGTTTAAAAATCAAGATGGCATTATCCCTATAAGTTTGTGTTTTAAAGCTAATTATATTTAACGGATAAAAGAAATAGCTGGCCTTCGTTTATTCCATAGGGCTACAATTTTTGCCAGCAACACATCGCCACCGGCATATAAAAATACAGCGCCCATTGGCGGGTTTGAGGCTGGTATATGTCCAAATATTTTGTGCGCCCAACCCCAGCATTTAAAATAGGTTCCAATAAGTTCAATAATTATAACACAAAGAGCGATAAAGTAATACATGTTGTCCCAGCGTTTTCTGTAGAGGAGCAGGAAAAATAGAACGCCCAATATAAGGGTAAGTATATCTCCAAGAAAAAAGCCCGCGGATAGAAACAGAATAGTGAAAGCGATAGCAAAGAATATGCGGAGTTTGTTATCTAGATGTGATGCAAGGGTAGTTTTTGCTATAATATAACCAGATGCGTATACAATGCCGTGGCCAAATGGAACATATAATGGAATATAGGGTGTACGGTAAGTGTACATGCCCAACAGGGAGCAAAATAGGAGCTCCCCAATGTAAGAAAGAAACACCATCACAAACATTAACTTGCGCAGATGGCTGCCTGATGCGGCGTACATCAACAGAAAATAGATTACTACTAAAAGGTTTGTAATTTGTCTGCCGTCAAAATAGGCATCTGTGAAGTAAACAGAGTCAATACCTAAAGCTACCAGGGTAAAGAGTGGAAAAAATAAGGCAAGTCCAAGCTGCTTTTTGTAAGAAGCCTCTATATTTAATTCCTCGAAGTTTAATGCGCTAATTTTAATATCTGTACAGATATGTATTGGTACATATCGGCGCAAATGTACAGAATTTGATGACCTTTGCTAATCAGTAAAAAAGAAATTTGGGCAATTAACTTGCGGGCGTTAAACCGTTTGACTGGCGATCACTTCTGCAACTTCTTCTGCTGATATATCGCTGTGCGAAGCATCAAGCATACACGCTCCATCTTTAATAAGAAGAATTTGTGGAGACTCATGGTGTACCTGAAATGTTTCGGCAATTTGAGCTGATATTGGTCGGTAAGCAATCAAGTCAAGAAAATATAAATTGGTATCTGTAGGAATAGCTTCCCAATCCATTTCGAAACGTCTTTTAGCCATCATGCTAACAGCGCAACGCGTGCTGTGTTTGAAGATTAAGCTATAGCCGGTTTGATTTTTAATTTCATCGATCTGAGCTAGATCGGTAATGTATTTCCACTGCATCTGTAATCCTTTCTTTTATTAATAATTACCCACGTCTTCTTTTGCCTTCCGGGTACGAACTGTAAGCAGGGCAAAGACGACTGGAACACGCTTCTAACAAAGTAATTGCAAAAAATACGCCAATCAATAACACAGCAACTTTTTTCATCTAATTTTAGATTATAATGGATTCTTTTACTAAGCTACGTCTTTTGCCTAAACATTCAAAGCATTGTTACAGTGTTGCGGCAAGATGCGCCATTTTTATGGCAGTAATTGCGGCTTCATCTCCTTTATTCCCAAGCTTTCCGCCGGCTCTGTCTATTGCCTGTTGCTGATCGTTGGTAGTCAGTACACCAAATATTACCGGTTTACTGTGCTTAACACTTACATTGGTAACACCGTTGGCCACGGCATCACAAATAAAATCAAAGTGCTTAGTATCACCCTGTATTACACAACCGAGGCATATAACTGCATCCAGATCTAGATGTTTTTTAAGTAATAGATCTGCAGCGCTAGTTAATTCAAAGCTACCAGGTACAGCTATGGAGATGATTTTATCTTCGCTAACGCCATGTTTAATTAGCGTATCAAAAGCACCTTTGTACAAAGCACCTGTTATTTCGGCATTCCATTCTGCTACCGCTATTGCTATTTTATAATCTGCACCATTAGGGATGGTAGTATGAGAAAAATCAGATAGGTTTTTTAATTGTGTTGCCATACTGCAAAGATACTAGTTGGATATAAAAAAAGGCTAGCTTAACAGCTAACCTTTTGTAAAAATGTCTTTTTGAAACTACTTAACCTGAGCTTCGGCACGGCCAATATATTCGTCAATCGATACCGCTTCCTGACTTTCAGGATATTGGGTTTTGATTTTAGTATACGCATCTTGAGCGTCTTTATAGTTTTTCAGGGTTTCATTAACCAGACCAAGTTTTTTTAAGAACATTGGAGAAGTAAACTTATTGTTGCCTTTATCAGCTGCTTTTTTATAATAAGTTGCAGCTTGTTTATAGTCTTTCAATTCGCTGTAAGCATCACCTAATAAACCTAAAGCAAGCGGGTCAATAACTGCGCTGCCGGTTTCAGAATATTTGCCTAGAGATACTACTGCTTTTTGGTATTCGCCTTTGCGCAAATAAATGCCTCCTAGATAAAGGTTAGCCAGGTTTGCAGATTTGGTGTTTGCATATTCGTCTGCAATGGTTTCTAAACCCGGGAAGCCGCCTTCGCCTTTTAAGGCTTTATTTGACAATGAATCTGCCCCTATAAAATGCTCTGCTTTGTACATTTTAGCAGATGCCTCTTCAGTCCTGCCTTTTAAATATACATTTTGGTACCATATATATATGCCTATAAGCAATACAACAGCACCTACGATAAACAATAGACTTTTAGTATTTTCTTGTAAAAATGAGCCCTTTCTTACCGGCGGGGCTATTTCTTTTTCTGTATCTAACATTTGATTTAAAAAAATTAAGGATTGCAAAAATACATTTTTACATCAAAGTATCAACCTCTTTTTTAAGTATTTAATAAAACATATTAACAGCCATGTTAATTGACAATGGTAAACGGTAACTTTGACTTAGAATATTTATGTGGTTAAAGAACATTACACTCCTAAATTTTAAGAACTATTCTGATGCAAGCGTTAGTTTTTCTAAAACTGTAAATGCATTTGTAGGTAATAATGGTGCTGGTAAAACTAATTTACTGGATGCTATACATTATTTATGTCTTTGTAAGGGGTATTTTAATCCTATTGATAGTCAGCAGATTAAAACCAATGAGGATCTTTTTTTAATTCAAGGCGATTTTGAGCGTCAGGAGAAAAATGAAAAGATTACTTGCGGGGTAAAACGCAATCAGAAAAAGCAGTTTAAGAGAAACAAAAAGGAATACGATAAACTGGCCAGTCACATCGGCCTTTTTCCGCTGGTCATGATCTCACCTTACGATACGGCTATAATTATGGAAGGAAGTGAGGAGCGCCGTAGGTTTATGGATAATGTGATCTCGCAAACTGATGCACATTATTTGGACGAGCTGATTCTTTATAACAAGCACTTGCTGAACCGTAATGCATTATTGAAGCAGATTTCCATTACCAAAAGTTATGATCCCTCATTACTTGAAATTTACAACGATAAGCTGGTGGCCTCTGGGATTAAAATTTTTGCCAAAAGGCAGGAATTTATGATGGATTTTATACCCTTGTTTAATAAGTACTACGAGTTCATCACCGCATCTAACGAATTGGTTAGTTTGCAATATCAGAGCCAGCTCATTGATACTGCTTTTGAACATTTGCTGCTGCAATCCATGGAGAGGGATAAAGTTTTGGAACGCACCACAACGGGAATCCATAAGGATGAGCTGGTGTTTAGTATAGCAGATATGCCACTTAAGAAATTTGGTTCGCAAGGGCAGCAGAAGTCCTTCGTTATCGCTCTTAAATTGGCGCAATATGCTTACCTGCAAAAGTATAGAGGCTTTAAGCCCTTATTGCTGCTTGATGATATTTTTGACAAGCTTGATGATAGCAGGGTAAGTAAACTAATGGAGATGGTGTCTCATCAGGATTTTGGTCAGATCTTTATAACAGACACGGGAAAAGATCGGATAGTGGGTATCTTTAACAAGATAAAAATACCACTAACATTATTTGAGGTAACTAACGGATCAATACATCATGCGTAAGCCGAATGACATTACCTTAAAGGAAGGGATTGGGAAGATGCTTAAGGTATATAAGCTGAAAGGGAAGTTCGATGAAACTGCTGTTGTGGCATTCTGGCCTGAACTGATGGGAATGGCGGTTGCGAACAGAACCACCCAAGTTTATGTATTTCAGAAAAAGCTTTTTATCAGACTGGAATCTTCTGTGATTAAGAATGAGCTATTGATGGTCAAAACCGGCATCATCCAAAAAATTAATGAACGAGCCGGTACTGAAGTAATTACAGATATAGTTTTCCTTTAAAACTAGCATCTGCCATCAAAATACTTTACTAACAAGCCAGATAATCAGGGCAACTACCAATACTACTACAATTACACCTGTTACTACTCCGGCTTTAAAAATCCCCTGAACCAGTTCACAACTTGAAAGGGTTGTGGTAAGCAGGGCGATTAGGGCAAGTGGAAAATATCTCTTAGTCATATCATTTAGTTTTGTACTAATTAACAAAGTTCTATAACAAAGGTTTTATCAATTACTTTCCGTTTATCTTTAACAACTCTATTTCGAATATAAGGGTGCTAAATGGAGGGATGTCTTGTCCGGCACCACTCTCGCCATAGGCAAGTTTATAAGGAATAACGAATTTATACTTAGCGCCCGGTTGCATTAACTGAACACCTTCTGTCCACCCTGGTATTACCCTATCTAGTGGAAAAGTAGTTGGCTCGTTCCTTTTATAAGAACTATCGAACTCAGTACCATTAAGCAAAGTACCCCTGTAATGTACAGTAACGGAATCTGTAGCTTTAGGAGTAGCTCCAACACCTTTTGTAATTACCTGATACTGGATACCGCTAGCTGTAACCTGTACACCAGCCTGTTTCTTGTTGTTTTCCAGAAAGGCCTTGCCCGCAGCAATTGTTGGTGCAAACTTTTGCTTGGTAATATTACTTACAAAGTTATTGATGGCCGCTTCAGATTTCGCCTTGTCTATTGCTGGCATTTTACCTGCAAAAGCATCTTTACATCCCTGTAAAAGCATGTCGTAATTTAGGCCATTGATACCGCCACTTTTCATGTTGCTGGCCATACCTAATCCAAAAGCATAACTTGCAGAATCCAATGAGCTTTTAAAAATGATTGGTTTTGAACTGGCCGTACCAGCTGTTTTGGTAGTGGTGGTCTTTCTTGTCAGCGTTGTTTTTTTAGCAGTTTGTGCAAACATAGTGGAAGCACAAAGTGGCAATAAAAGAGTGATCAGGATCTTTTTCATACTAAAACCTTTCGTCTGCTGAAAAGAAAAAATCACCTTCTATAGCTGCATTTTCGTTTGAGTCTGACCCGTGTACTGTATTTGCATCTATTGATTTAGCATATTTTTTACGAATAGTACCTTCTGCAGCATCAGCAGGATTAGTTGCGCCAATTAGTGCTCTAAAGTCTTCAATTGCATTGTCTTTTTCGAGAATAGCGGCAACGATAGGGCCTGACGACATGAAGCTTACCAGATCATTATAAAAAGGGCGACCTTTATGTATTTCGTAAAACTTACCTGCGGTTTCGCTAGTTAGCTTAGTGTATTTTAATGCGATGATTTTAAAACCTGCGGAAGTGATGTCATTAATGATTGCACCGATGTGTCCGTTTGCAACACCATCTGGCTTAATCATTGTAAATGTTCTGTTTGTAGTCATTTTTTTTTAAATTTTTTGCAAATTTACGTTTAATACTCTTAATATTAAAGCTTGAAATTTAGTTAGGTATTTTTGATGGTAATTGTTTTACAGCGTGTCAAATTTATTACGCTTCAAATTATCATTAAATCATTAGCTTTGCGCCCGAAATATGTTGTCTATCACTGAAATAAAAGAGCTGCTGGCTACCCCGCAGAAGATTGTAATAACTACCCATCATAAACCTGATGGTGACGCAATGGGTTCCTCATTGGGTTTATATGCTTACCTGATACAATTGGGGCATCATGTTACGGTGATTACACCTACAGATTATCCATATTTTTTACATTGGCTGCCCAACAACTCTGATGTGATCATTTATACAGAAAAAACTGCCGAAGCGGCCGAGCTTGTAGCTAATGCCGCATTGATATTTTGCTTGGACTTTAATACCCTAAGCAGAATTAATGAGCTGGGAGAACTGGTAAGGGCATCAGGTGCCTATAAATTAATGATAGATCATCACCTGGAGCCAGAAGATTTTGATGATTACCGACATTGGAGTATCAACGCCTGTGCGGCTGCCCAACTGGTTTATGAGTTTATTGTAAACGAGCTGAACGATGGTGAACTGATGAATAAGGATATTGCAACCTGTTTATATACCGGGATCATGACAGATTCAGGATCTTTCCGCTTTCCTTCTGCTACTTCTGCGGTTTATAGAATTGCAGCCAATTTGATTGATGCCGGAGCAGAGCACTGGAAAATTCATCAGCTGGTATACGATAATGCTACCGAGAACCGTTTACGTTTTTTAGGGCATTGTATTAGTAATAAACTGGAGATATTAAGAGAATATAATACGGCAATTATTACGGTTACCAGACAAGAACTGAACGATTACAAGATTATAACTGGTGATACTGAGGGTATTGTGAATTATGCCTTGTCAATAAATGGGATAAGACTTGCTGCATTTATTATTGAAAGAACTGATAAAGTTAAATTATCTTTGCGCTCCACCGGTGATTTTCCGGCCAATGAGATCTGTAAAAAATATTTCAATGGCGGTGGACACAGGAATGCTGCAGGGGGTGCGTCTGTTAAGGATCTCTCATCTACAGTTCAGGAGTTTAAAGAAATATTGAAAGAATACAAAACACAGCTTTTGCAGTAAAAAAATCATGCAAGGGCGACAACAAAATATATAAACAAATAAAAATAATTAAAAACCAAAAATGAAGAAAAGCATAGTGATTCTTTTCGCAGCTACACTTGGATTAGCTGCTTGTAACAACTACAAAAAGGCTGATGGAGGCCTAATGTACCAAATCCACAAAGACGCGGGAAAGGAAAAGATTAAAGAGGGTGATCTTGTTAAGTTGAACTTTGTTCAAAAGAACGAGAGAGATTCTGTAATATTCAGTACTTATGATATCGAGTCGCCTCAGACATTCCCTGTTGCGAAAAAAGTTTATGGTGGTGATATGAATGATGTGTTAACATTGTTCGGAGAAGGTGATAGTGCAACTTTCAAATTGAACCTTGATACTATGGCTAAACGTGGCCAGCCTAAACCACCAGCAAACGCAAAAGATACTTATTTGGTGTTTACTGTAAAGGTTGAAAAAGTATTTAAGAAGAATCCAGGAGAAGATCAAGCGTCATTTCAAAAAAGAGCTCAGGAGTTTTTCCAAAAAGATTTTGTTGCTGCACAGGCTAAATTTAAGGCTGCTGAAGCAGGTAAGATCAACACTTATATTGCAGACAATAAACTTAAAACGCAAACTACCGCTTCTGGCTTGCAGTATGTGATCTCTAACCCTGGTACTGGATCGAAACCAGTTGTGGGCGATACAGTAATGATCAACTATACTGGTCATCTTGCTACTAAGAAAGCTGATGGCACTTATCATATTTTTGATACTAGTGTGAAGAAAGTTGCCGAAGAGGCGAAAGTTATTAATCCTATGGCTAAATATGGCCCAAGACCTTTTAGTATTGGTGCTGCAATTCCAGGATTTGATGAAGGTTATCAATTAATTGGTAAAGGTGGAAAAATCACTTTAGTTATCCCTTCTAAATTAGGATGGGGAGAATCTGGTCAGCCACAAGCTAAGATCAGTCCTTACACACCAGTTGTGTTTGATATAGAAATTGTAGATATCAAAAAACCAACACCGGGATCTGTACCAGTAGCGGCAGTAGTTCCTGCCCCACCAGTTAAGTAATATAGTTATCGGAGCTGATCCGTGAATAGACCCTGTTGGTTATAAGCCAACGGGGTTTTTTTATTAACTTTGCCTATGCTTTTAACAGATACCCACACCCACCTCTATTATGAAACAGATGCAGAGAAACAAGCATTGCTAATGCAACGCTGCTTCGATGCCGAGGTAAAGCGTCTTTTTTTACCCAATGTAGATTTTGCATCAATAACGCAAATTGAAAATCTAGTTGGCAAATACCCTGAAAACTGTTTCGCAATGGCAGGCCTTCACCCCTGTGAGGTGAAGGAAGATTATGAGCTTGTGCTTGATCAGATTTGTGAAAGTATGGTGGACAGGCCAGTATATGCTATAGGGGAGATAGGGATTGACCTGCATTGGGACAAAACTACGCTTGAGTTTCAACAGCAGGCATTTAAGGAGCAGATCAATTGGGCAAAGGATTTGGATTTGCCGATTGTAATTCATTGTAGGGAAGCTTTTGATGAAGTGTTTGAAGTGCTGGAACAGGAAAAGAGCGATTTGCTTAGGGGGATATTTCATTGTTTTACCGGAGATCTGGTGCAAGCAAATCGTGCTATAGATTTAGGATTTTATTTGGGGATAGGCGGAGTGGTGACTTATAAAAACTCTGGATTGGCAGAGGTGTTGATGGATGTGCCGTTAAATAAACTGGTACTGGAAACAGACTCACCCTATTTGGCACCTGTACCTTATAGAGGAAAGACCAATGAGAGCAGCTATCTGGTTTTTATTGCCGAAAAGCTGTCAGAGATATATAACATTAGTCTGGATGAGGTTGCTGCAATTACTACGGCCAACTCTATTGACATTTTTAAGATTTAGTATGGTTAACATCCTGATTATTTATACCGGTGGTACCATAGGAATGGTAAATGACCCTAAAACAGGAGCGCTAATACCATTTAATTTTAAGCAAATTCAGCAGAATGTTCCAGAATTGGAACGGCTTAACTATAACCTGGATGTACATTCTTTTGATCCCATACTCGATTCTTCAAACATGACGCCTGCCATTTGGGCTGAACTCGCCTCGCTTATTCAGCTTAAATATGATGAGTTTGACGGCTTTGTGATACTGCATGGATCAGACACTATGGCTTTTACCGCATCCGCTTTAAGCTTCATGCTGGAGAATTTAAGCAAACCAGTAGTGCTAACGGGATCTCAACTTCCCATTGGAGAGATCCGTACCGATGCAAAGGAGAACTTGATTACAGCGCTTGAGATAGCAGCAACGAAAAACAATGGAAAGGCAATGATACCTGAGGTTTGTATTTATTTTGATTACCAATTGTTTAGAGGTAACCGCGCTATAAAATACAATGCAGAAAAGTTTGAAGCATTTAGGAGTCCGAATTACAACATTCTTGCTGAAGCGGGTGTTACTTTATCCTTCTTTAGCAACTATATACTACCACAGCCTGAAAAAGAATTAGCAGTGCACATCAACCTGAATCCTAATATAGGGGTTTTGAAATTATATCCGGGAATATCGTCGCAGGCTGTGAGGGCAATAACGCATTCTCCAGTAGATGCTATTATTATGGAGACCTTTGGATCAGGTAATACAACAACGGCGGAGTGGTTTCTAACCTGTTTACAGGAGGCGATTGCCGGTGGGAAGGTAATTGTTGACATTACACAATGCCTACGTGGTGCGGTAGAGATGGGGATGTACCAAACCAGTAAAAAGCTGCAGCAGATGGGTGTTGTTTGCGGGTTTGATATGACATTTGAAGCGACCACTACCAAACTGATGTATCTGATGGGGCAAAAAATAGGAAAAGAAGAAGTTGCGAGGTTAATGGAGGTGTCTCTTAGAGGTGAATTGACTGCTTAACGTAAATTTAAAGCTTGCCTCTATTCCTCAACAAATTATACTCGTAGTTTTGGTTTGTTTAAGAGGATAAGATCATTTACATGTTATGAAAATTGAGCAGATTTATACCGGTTGTTTAGCAGAGGCTGCTTATTATATTGAAAGTGATGGAGAAGCAGCAATCATTGATCCGTTACGTGACGTTACACCCTATCTTAAAAAAGCAGTTAAGGATAATGCTATAATCAAGTATATTTTTGAAACGCATTTTCATGCTGATTTTGTATCAGGCCATATTGACCTTGCAGATAAATCTGGAGCAATTATAGTTTATGGCCCTACGGCTAATACATCCTTTGAATCGCATATTGCGAAAGATGGAGAACAGTTTAAAGTTGGAAGATTAACGATTACCGCACTACACACACCAGGACATACACCAGAGTCTACCACTTATCTTTTGCAAGATGAAAATGGTAGGCCCCATAGTATTTTTACAGGAGATACTTTGTTTATTGGGGATGTGGGCAGACCAGATTTGGCACAAAAAGGGGAACTGACTATGGAAGATATGGCTGGTACCCTATATGATTCTCTACATAACAAGATCCTTAATTTACCCGATGATGTGCTGGTGTACCCAGCACATGGAGCAGGATCTGCCTGTGGGAAGCATATGAGTAAGGAGACCTTTGATACCCTTGGTAGCCAAAAGCAGTTAAATTATGCGCTTAAGGCGGCGACAAAAGACCAATTTATTAAGGAAGTAACGGCAGGTTTGTTGCAGCCTCCTCAGTATTTTGCTAAGAATGCAGCCATGAATAAAAATGGTTATGAAAGTTTTGATGAGGTTTATGATAAGGGCTTTAAAGCCCTTTCAACTGGTGAATTTGAGTTGTTGGCCAATCAAACCGGCGCCGTGATATTAGATGCCAGAGATTCACAGATTTTTGCAAAAGGGTTTATTCCATCGTCTATAAATATCGGACTAAATGGACAGTTTGCTCCCTGGGTTGGGGCATTGATACCAGATCTGACACAACCTATTTTGTTGGTTGTAGAAGAAGGAGATGAAGAAGAAGCGATAACCCGACTTGCAAGGGTAGGTTATGACAATACAATAGGTTATTTAAAGGGGGGTATTGAGGATTGGAAGGCGTCAGGTAAGGATTTAGATGAGGTGGTTTCGGTATCTGCCGAGGAATTCGAAGGTAGAATAAATGAAGATCCGCTTCTTTCGGTATTGGATGTTAGAAAGCCCGGTGAGTATGATGCTGAGCATTTGGAGTTATCGCTTGCACGACCTCTTGATTACATCAACGATTGGATGGAAGAGATTGACCCAGAGAGAACTTATTACATACACTGTGGAGGAGGTTATAGGTCTATGATTGCAGCCTCAATTTTAAAAGCAAGAGGTTTTGAAAAGGTGGTTGACATAGCTGGCGGGTATGCCGCTATCAAAAATACGAAACTGGGAAGGACAGATTATGCCTGCCCAAGCAAAGCAATGAAAGTTTAAAATGGTGGAGAAATACGACGTGCTGATTATTGGCGCAGGGCCTATAGGAATGACCTGTGCGATAGGTGCCAAGTGAGTTGATTGCTATACGTGAGCATGAGATTGATATCAGGACTCCGGCAGGTTTGCTAACGATAAGGAATGATTTTGTATTGGCTATGACAGGGTATCGTCCTGATTTTAATATATTAAAGAATCTTGGTGTAGATTTAAAAGAAGGCAATTGTCCGGTATATAACCCTAATACTATGGAAACTTCATTAAAGGGCCAATAATAGCTCATATTAAAGGAAATTAATTTATGTTTGCACACACATTTTTACCTGAATGCCGGGAATAGATCAGATAAAATTACCAATAGCTGCAGAAATTGACGTATTTGAAGAAAAGTTCAAAGCTTCAATGCATAGCGATGCACCTTTGTTGGACAGGATTACTCATTATATCGTTAAACGTAAAGGGAAGCAGATACGGCCGATGTTCGTGTTTTTTGCAGCTAAACTATGTGGAGGAATTATCGAATCTACCCACCGTGGGGCTGCTTTAGTTGAGCTTTTACACACGGCTACATTGGTACATGATGATGTGGTTGACAATGCTTATGAAAGGCGGGGGTTTTTCTCTATAAATGCTTTATGGAAAAATAAAATTGCCGTGCTTGTTGGTGATTATTTATTGGCAAAAGGACTTTTACTATCCGTAGATAATGGTGAGTTCCGGTTGTTGCAAATTGTATCAGAAGCAGTTAAGCAAATGAGTGAAGGTGAGCTTTTACAAATTGAAAAGGTACGCCGGATGGACATTAGTGAAGAGCTTTATTTTGATGTTATCCGTCAGAAAACAGCTTCTCTTATTGCTTCATGTTGTGCGTGTGGAGCCGCATCTGCAGGTGCTGATGAAACAACTGTTGAAAAAATGCGTTTGTTTGGCGAGAAAGTGGGTATTGCTTTTCAGATTAAGGATGATACGTTCGACTTCGGAACAGATGATGTGGGCAAACCGCTCGGTATTGATATTAAAGAGAAGAAGGTAACGCTACCATTAATCTATGCACTGAACAGGTCTGAAAAATCTGAAAAGAAAAGAATCATTAACCTGGTAAAGAACCATCAGGAAGATCCCCTAAAGATTAGGGAAATTATTGACTTCGTTAACTCTAAAGATGGAGTTCATTACGCAAACGAAAAAATGAAACAATATCAGCAGGAAGCGTTTGATATTCTCTATACTTTTGAACCTGGTGATGCACGTACGGGGCTTGAACAACTTGTCAGGTATACTACTGAACGTAAGAAGTAACACTTCTATTAATTTGTTGCATTATTTCTATAATATGCTGATCGAAATGTTCTATTTTGATCAAAATATCATTTTATGAGAACTTTCTTATTCCTATTTCTTTGCGTTCTTGGATTTTCAGTGAGTGCACAGGATGATTTTAGCGCAGTTTTTGCTAAAATTAATACAGATGTACAGGAAAACTCAAAAGCGTATGCGACTTTAAAAGATGCAACAACCACAATTGGTCACCGCCTTACAGGCTCCCCTAACGGCGCTAGGGCGGAAGAATATGCTTATAAATTACTTAAGTCTTACGGATTAGACGTGCGTTATCAGCCCTTCAAAGTGGAGAGTTGGAGCAGGTTAACCAATGAAACTAAAATAGGTGACACAAACGATCAATTGTTAAAGGTTGCTACAGTGACGTTAGCGCATTCTCCTGTTAAGGCAAATGTATTTGGAGAACTGGCTGACATGGGTAATGGGATGGAGGCAGATTATGTACAGGATCCTGACAAGGTTAAAGGAAAGATAGCGTTGGTTTACTTAGGGGTTTTACCTGGTTCGCCAGAGGGAATGGGTTCATTACATCGTTCTGAAAAGACGGCAATAGCTACTAAGTATGGCGCTATCGGAATTATAATTATTAACGTTGTAAAAGGAGGCGTGTTGCTTACTGGCACCGCTTCAGTTACAGGTAAGTTGATTCCAATTCCAGCAGTTTGCATTGGTTTGGAAGATGGCATGGCGGTTAAAGAAAAATTGAAGATAAAGAAGCAATTTGCCAGTCTAAACATGACTAATTTCTCTGGAATGATTAAAGCCAGAAATGTGATTGCAACTGTTAAGGGAATCAGCCTACCGGAAGACAAAATTATTGTCGGCGGGCATTTGGATAGCTGGGATCTTGCCACCGGAGCCATTGATAACGGTATCGGCTCTTTCTCGATCATTGATATGGCCAAGACATTCAGCAAACTTCATTTAACTACAAAACGGACAGTAGAATTTGTTCTCTTTATGGGAGAAGAAGAAGGTTTACTTGGTTCTAAGGCCTATGTTGATGTTGCTAAAGCAACAGGAAAACTTGGATTAGTAAAGTTTATGTTGAATTACGATATGACCAATAACCCGACGGGCTTTAGTACCACCAGAGTGGAGATGAAAGATTTCTTTACAGCATGGGGTAGTCAGATCGTAAAACTAGATAGCGGCTTTAAAAACATTTTCTCTGCAGGTGCGGGATTGCATAGCGATCATCAGCCTTTTATGTTGCAGGGTATCCCTACGGGCGGAGGAGCAGGTGGTCAGCTGCCAAATAATTCCGGGCCTTATTATCACTCGAACGGTGATGTATTTAAGTTAGTAGACGAGCAAGGTATGAAAAACACGGTTCGCTATAGTGCAATGCTTACCTATGCACTGGCAAATACAGCTACGCTACCCGTTGCCCAACAGGGAGAGGACGCAATCAAATTGTTTTTGCAGGAGAATAAATTAGAGGAGCCTTTAAGGATTGCCGGCGAATGGAGATGGTAATAATTAGGCGTAAGCAGCGGAAACTTTTCTTGTATATGTACAAGAAGCTTTATTGATGTATTTGTTTTCTTTATAGGCCTCTTTGCCCAACCTGCGTAAAATTTTATAGTGCGAAAATAATGCACCGCTAAACGTATCACTATAAATATAAGGCAAGTTAAATTCAGCTGCAGTTTCTTGTACAATTAACCCAATTGCCGGATAATGTATATGGCATACTTTTGGAAACAAGTGATGTTCAATCTGTCTATTTAATCCGCCGCACAAAAACCCCGCAAGTTTACTTTTAATCGCAAAATTTGCCGTGGTTTGTAATTGATGTACAGCCCAAGCCTCTTCAATATTGCCATCCTCATCTGGTAATGGGAAGCTTGTCCCTTCAACTACGTGTGCCAATTGGAAAACTAAACCAAGTACCAGACCCTGCGCCAACTGCATCGCCAAAAAACCAATTAAGAATTGCCACCAGGTAACATTCATCATAATTAATGGAAGTACAATGAAAAGTACATAGTAAATTGCTTTGAATAAAAATAGTTTGAAATATTCTATTCTTGGATGGTCACAAACGTGTTCACCAATTTTCTTCTGAAAGAATTTTTTATAATCTTTTCTAAATACCCATGAAAGCATTGCAAGGCTGTAAAGCCCGAATGCATAAAAATGTTGATAACGTTGCGTTTTGTTAACTGTTTCTGATTCTGAAAAACGTATTAAACCAGGAGCAACGTCAATGTCTTCGTCGTGCCCTGCAATATTAGTATAGGTATGATGAACAATATTATGGCAAATGTTCCAAACGTAAGGACTAGCACCTATCAGATTAAAAACAAAGCTAAATGCGGCATTTACTTTTGAATTTGAAGAGAAAGATTTATGTATAGCATCATGGCAAACATTAAATCCTACAAATGCACCGGTAACACCTAATAAGACGGCTGCAAGTAAAGTAATGGCTAAGCCTTGGTTTCCAACGAGAACAAACAGGTACAGTCCAGTTAATGCAGATAAGAAAAAGATGGCTTTAAACCACATTGCTCCATTTGCATGGGTAGATAAATTATTATCAGTAAAATAATGATCAACACGCTGCCTTAACGTAGCATAAAAAGCAGATTTGTTGGCATTGGTAAATTTAATTTTTCTCGCCATTATTTTTATTTTCCTGTATTTTTTTCGTTTTATCCCTTTGAATGATAGCTAATATAATACAATTATATATACGGTGCTTACTATAAGACATTATTATTAAGTTACGAAAACTGATCGATTAAAGATTTGTTTTCAAATTAGTTAGGCTTTGAATTGAAAGTATCTGCATTAAAAATAAAATTCCTATTTTTACAGCCCGCTTATGGAACAGATAAAAACATCATTTGATTTTGAAAAGCCTTTGGCTGAATTGGCACAGCAGATTGATAAGGTGAAACAGGTTGCCGATAAAACAAAAGTAGACATGTCTGCCACTTTAACTGAACTGGAAGAGAAGTTAGTGGAAACCCAGAACAATCTTTATGATAATTTAACAGGTTGGCAGAAGGTTCAAATGTCCCGCCATCCTGAAAGGCCACAAACTTTAGATTATATCAGCATGATCTGCGAGGATTTCATAGAGATGCATGGAGATAGAACCGTGAAGGATGACAAGGCGATTATAGGTGGCTTTGCTACTATTGGTGGTCAGTCTGTTATGATTATTGGCCATCAGAAAGGAAAAAATACAAAAGAGCGACAGTATCGTAACTTCGGTATGGCTAATCCTGAAGGTTACCGCAAGGCATTGCGCCTAATGAGACTTGCGGAAAAGTTTAATAAACCAGTCATTTCTTTTATCGATACTATGGGCGCATATCCAGGCCTTGAGGCTGAAGAAAGAGGACAAGGAGAAGCGATTGCAAGGAATTTGCTCGAGATGTCAATCTTAAAAGTTCCTATTCTTTGTTTTGTTGTTGGTGAGGGTGCCTCTGGTGGTGCTTTGGGTATTGGTATCGGGGATAAAGTTTACATGCTTGAACACACATGGTATTCTGTGATTTCTCCTGAATCTTGTTCATCCATTTTATGGAGAAGCTGGGATTACAAGGAAAGAGCGGCAGATTGTTTGAAACTTACTTCAGATGATATGCTTAAAAATCATTTGATAGACGGCATCATAAAAGAACCGCTTGGTGGCGCGCATCAGAATCCTGAGGCGATGGCAGAAACAGTAAAGGCACAGATATTGAAGGATCTGAAGGAATTAATGAAAGAGAAAACTGAAAAAATGGTTTCTAACAGAATAGATAAATTCTGCGCAATGGGAGTTGTTGTGGAATAATAGATAAAGAACATAATTAAAAAGGGGTAGCAATTTTAATTGCTACCCCTTTTTAATTATAGAGAATGCCGCTATCTTTTATTGCGGACTTGAAAACCTACCAAAGCGACCTTCTAGTGTATTGTACTGTGTAAGTAGTTCCTGACTCAATTTCGTTTGCTTATACTTGGTAGTAGTTCTTGCCATTTGGTTTAAGAATGACAAGCCTAACTGGATGTTTTGTGTGCCGGTTAACTTGTTCTTACTTGCAGAAATATCAGCCAAGTAAGTTAATTCCTTTTGAATATATGCTGCAGATTTTTCTATCATGGAATTGGCTTTTTGAGTTTCATTCACGGCGTATAAGTTCTCTGCCATAAAATACATTCCCATCATTGATCTTAATCCATAAAACTTATCTGGCATCACTTCAAAATACTTGGCTGCAACCTTTTTAGCATCTTCAGTCTTCCCTGCATTGATCAAGCCGATCATGGTGTTATTAAAGATGTTGCTGAAGATAGATACATCATCTGTAGACTGGGTATCCAAGTACCTTGCATTTTTAATATTTCCCCATACAAATTTATTCATAATGTTGTTATACAAAACCGGAGTGTTTAAGAGCTCGGTTTTACCAGTAACTGCAGTATCTACTTTAAGCGGGATCAGGCGAAGTGCAAGCCCCTCATTATACAAATAGTTATCTAAGCCAAGATATTGATCAGAAGGAACTGTGCTTGCAAAATAAATTGGTCTCTTCCAATTGTTATGAACCAATATATCCAACAAAGCTAGTTTTCCTTTGGTTACATAGTTTTCTTTAAAGGTCCATACTAATTCAGGAGCAATTTTTGAAGAATCAGCAAGACTTACAACGCCGTTTTTAATCACGTCCTCTCGATTAACAGTCAGTTTAAAATTCTTAGTAGGGATGAAATTTGCCTTCCTGCCAGCCTGTAAAGGCATTTTATCATCATCATTATCCGACAATAATACCTCAAGAATTTTGTTTAATTCTATATGGCCGGCAATTTTATAATCCTGATAATACATGATGTCACGTTCTCCTTGTACGTATTGAGATTCTTTCATGGTAATGGGCAAGGGCTCAGATTCATTCTGCTTGCGCTTCATGCCGTTGATGTACCAGTCTGTATCAAACAAACTTAAATTTACCAAACGGATATCAGGCCTAATGTTTTCAACTTCCTGCGCATACCAGAGTGGGTAAGTGTCATTATCACCATAAGTAAATAGTATAGAATTTGGTGCGCACGATTGTAAATAATCAACGGCAATATCATGCGCTACAAATTTGGTGGACCTGTCATGATCATCCCATCCTTGTTGTGCCATAATAACTGGTGCAGCAAAAAGCGCAATGACTGTTGCAAATATGCCAGCGTTAACTGGTGTAACCTTTTTTGCGAGCCATTCTCTGATGGCTAAAACACCTAGTCCTATCCATATTGCATACGCATAAAACGATCCGGCATAGGCATAATCACGTTCTCTCGGTTCCAGTGGCTTCTGATTAAGGTATAGCACAATGGCCATGCCTGTAAAGAAAAATAGTAAAGCGATGATTCCAGCATCTTTTTGATTGCGTTTAAAGTGCCATATAGCCCCTAATAAACCAAGTATCAATGGAAGAAAGAAAAAGCGGTTGTATGCTTTGTTCTCGGTTATTGTAGGTGGCAGATGACTTTGATCCCCCAATCTGATTGCATCAATAAATTTAATGCCACTTAACCATTGCCCTTCATAAACACTGCCTTGTCCCTGATCGTCATTTTGTTTCCCGGCGAAATTCCACATAAAGTAACGCATGTACATTTGTCCGGTTTGATAAGCAAAGAAGAAACCAATATTATCAAATAGTGTAGGGAAATGGGTATCATCAAAACCCATCATATCTTTGTAATAACCTACATGCCTTGGATCGTCACTGTACATTCTCGGAAAAGGAGTTGTTCTATCGTATACAGCATCCGTTTTTTTGCCTGCCTCTTCGTATTTATCTGCTCCCTTACGATACAAGGTTTTTCCTTCTTGATATTCAACAGCTTCAGAATTATAGTTAGGTCCAAAAAGTAAAGGTCTGTCTCCATATTGTTCCCTGTTTAGGTACCCTAGAAATGAAAAAGCATTATCTGGGTTACTGTTATTTAAGTTAGGGTTCGCTTTTGCCCTGATGATGATCATGGCAAAAGATCCATATCCAAAAATGATTAGCACTGTAGAAAGTAGTGCAAGATTTAGGATTTTTTTCTGATGCTTAATAGAAAACCTGATTCCCCATACAAATCCTACGATTACTAAAATAGCAAAGAATGTTACACCTGTACCAAATCCCATGCCCAGTGTATTAACAAAGAATAGATCGAAATATGCACCAAAAGATACAATGTACTGGATAATGCCGTATTGTATAAAGGCAAGTATTAAAACACCTATCGCGCCGGTTTTAAATATACCGGCTGTCGTGGTTTTTTGAGTTTTCTTAAAGTAATATACAAAAGCGATGGCAGGAATTGTAAGAAGGTTTAGTAAGTGAATACCGATGGAGAGACCCATGATGTATGCAATAAATAACAACCACCTATCGGCTCGGGGTTCGTTAGCATTGGCTTCCCATTTTAAGATTGCCCAAAAAACGATTGCAGTAAATAATGACGATAACGCATATACTTCAGATTCCACAGCTGAGAACCAAAAGCTATCAGAAAATGTATAAGCCAATGCGCCAACAATACCTGCGCCCATTATTGAGATGAGGTTTGACTTTGTTACCTCCTCATTTTCTTTTATTAACACTTTTTTAGCAAGCGCAGTGATGGTCCAGAACAAGAATAGAATAGTTGCTCCACTGGATATTGCTGAGCCTAGATTCATAAAGTAAGCTACTTTATTGAGCTGACCAAAGGCGAAAAGTGAGAAGAACCGTTGTATCATCAGGAATAGAGGAGCACCAGGTTGGTGGACTACCTGCATTTTTAAGGCCGAGGCAATAAATTCGCCGCAATCCCAAAAACTTACTGAAGGTTCTAATGTTAAAATATAAGTTAAAGTAGCCACTCCAAAACAAAGCCAGCCGGTAATGTTATTGATTTTTGAGTAATTCATTTCTTTGTCAAAGTTGTTAATATGATTAATGTGCTATTAATCGCTGCCGAAAATAAAGAATAAGATTGATAATATGTATACAACTGCTACGGTTTAACACTTTTGTTATCGTATCCCGTAGCTTGTATTTCGCTAGGGCGATCTTAAAATGTTCCATTGAATCTATTTTAAAATACTGATTTTCAAACTCCAATATAGCAGGGATTAAATTATTTCACATTTTTTGGTGCGCGGTATTGCAGAAGTGAAAAATGTACGTAAATTTGCATTCCATTTAAAAGTAACTCTTTAGTGGAAGATTGCCCGATAGTATAAAGGTAGTACAACGGTTTTTGGTACCGTTTGTCTAGGTTCGAATCCTGGTCGGGCAACTAAATAATATTCGGATTGTGAGAAACCGCAATCCGATTTTTTTTAACCACTATTGATACTTTTCAATAATGCCATTGCAATTCAACCCAGTTAAGCTTTTTGCCGGTACAGGCACTAAAGATTTAGCCTTTAAGATTGCCGAGCAATACGGTAAGCCGTTAGGAAACGTTACGCTTAACAAATTTAGCGATGGGGAGTTTCAGCCTTCTTATGATGAAACAGTTAGAGGATGTGATGTTTTTATCATACAATCCACTTACCAGCCTTCCGATAATTTAATGGAGTTGCTATTAATGATTGATGCCGCCAAAAGGGCATCTGCTCATTATATCACCGCCGTTGTACCTTATTATGGTTTGGCAAGACAGGATAGAAAAGACAGGCCGAGGGTAGCAATCGGAGCAAAACTTGTAGCTAATCTTTTAAAATCTGCTGGAATTCACAGGATAATGACAATGGATCTTCATGCTGCGCAGATCCAGGGGTTTTTTGATATACCAGTTGATCACTTAGACGGATCAGTAGTTTTTGTCCCTTACATCAAAAGCCTTGGTTTAGAGAATTTAACTATTGCATCACCAGATATGGGTGGGTCTTATAGAGCACGTACGTTTGCAAAGTTCTTCAATGCAGAGGTTGTTATTTGCGATAAGCGTCGTAAACGTGCCAATGAGATTGAATCGATGTCTATCATAGGTGATGTAACAGGAATGGACATCGTATTGATAGATGATATTTGCGATACAGCTGGTACACTAGCAAAGGCTGCTGCTTTGATCATGGAAAAAGGTGCCAAAAGTGTAAGGGCGGTTTGTACGCACCCCGTACTTTCCGGAAATGCCTACGAAACCATAGAGAATTCTATGTTAACCGAATTAATCGTTACTGATACGATTCCACTAAAGCAACAAGGTTCAAAAATCAGGGTGCTGAGCACTGCTCCGTTATTTGCAAAGGCTATTGCCAATGTAAATGAGCATGGTTCTATTAGCGACTTGTTTAAAGTTTAATTTTAATAATTATTTATATACCGGAACTTTAAAGTTCCAAAACATTTAAAAACATGAAAACAATCGCAATTAGCGGTTCTCCAAGAGAGAACGTAGGGAAACGCGATGCTAAAGAGCTTCGCTATGAAGGCAAAGTTCCTGCAGTATTGTATGGTGGTAAAGAACAAGCACATTTTGCTGTTGTAACAACCGAGTTGAAGGATGCTATTTATACTCCAGAGGCTAATTTTGTTGAGATCACCCTCGGCACAAAAAAGGTTAAGGCTATTATCAAAGAATTACAATTTCACCCTTTAACTGATCTACTTTTACACGTAGATTTTCTTCAGTTATTTGACGACAAAGAAATCGTGATGGAGATTCCAATTAAGTTGGTAGGAACTTCTCCAGGTGTTAAAATGGGTGGTAAATTGGTGCAAAAGTTGCGTAAACTGCGTTTAAAGGCATTACCTAAAGACATGCCTCAGGCTGTTGAGGTAAGCATTTCGAAGTTAGAAGTTGGCAATTTGTTCCGTGTACGTGACCTTGCTAAAGGAAACTACGTGATAACAAACACTCCTGAAGATACCATCGTATCAGTAGGTATGTCAAGAGCATTAAAACAAGCAGAACAAACTGGCGGTAAGAAATAATTTAGTTACTTCTTATAACCTAAAAGGCGGTATAGATCACATCTGTACCGCCTTTTTTCATATCAGCAAAATATTATCTTTGTGCCTAGATGAAATACTTAATTGTTGGTTTAGGGAACATTGGTCCAGAATATACTTATACACGTCATAATATAGGTTTTCTTATAGCAGATAAATTGGTTAAAAACCTTGAAGGAAGTTATAGCAATTCCAAATTAGCTTATCACGCAGAGGTTTCCTATAATGGGAAAAAACTTCACGTGATTAAACCTACTACCTTTATGAATTTAAGTGGTAAATCCGTCAATTATTGGATGCACGAACTACAAATCCCTATTGAAAATGTGCTTGTGCTGGTTGATGATCTTGCGTTACCTTTAGGAAAACTGAGGCTGAAATTACAAGGCAGTAGCGCTGGACATAACGGCCTGAAAAGTATAGAAGGATTGTGCGGTGGACAAGCTTATCCGAGGATACGTTTCGGAATCAGCGATAATTTTGGAAGAGGCGGACAAGCAGATTATGTGCTGTCAAACTTTGATAGAGATGAAATCCCAGAGCTGCCTGCGCTAATTGACAGAAGCGTGGAAATTATAAAAAGCTTTGTAACGGCGGGTCCGGCAAAAACAATGACTGCTTTTAATCAGTAGTTGCAGAGGTATACATCATTAGTTTTCGATGCAGTGCTTCCAGTTCAAATGGTTTACTAACCACATCATTCGCTCCTGCTTCCATTGCAGTTTTCTTATCGTTTTCCATTACAGCTGCAGAAAAAGTAATGATAGGGATGTTTTCCTTGCCAGGTGCAACACCATTCCTGATCAATTTTATAGCATCAAGACCATTCATAACCGGCATAAAAGTATCCATAAGAATAATATCGTAGTCATTATCCCTAAGTTTGTCTATCGCTTCTTTACCGTTCTCAACTACATCTGCTTCCACCTTCCAATCTTTCAAAATTTTAATAATCAGAAATTTATTGATTGGGTTATCTTCGGCAACCAGTACTTTAAGGTTAGTAAAAGGCAGTAAGGTTTCCTTTGTTTTTTTTACAACCGTTTTCACATCTTTACTTATCTGATACCAGTTTTCAAAGCAAAAAGTACTTCCCTTGTTAATTTCACTATGCACCTCTAAACTACCGCCTTTAAGCTTTGCCAAATTTTTAACAATAGACAGGCCAAGACCCGTACCTCCGAAGTTAGTGGTGGTTTGATCATCTGCCTGTTCAAATGTTTCAAAAATTTTCTCTATATTTTCTTTAGCAATACCAATACCCGTATCAATAACGGCAAATTTAATCCTAACGTTATTCCCCTTGGCGTTTACTACATCAACCTTTAAGGTCACACTGCCTTCAGATGTAAACTTGATGGCGTTACCTATCAGGTTCATTAAGATCTGGTTTAACCTAAGCGAATCTGCAATAATATGTTTTGGTAGATCTGGATCCAGTATGGTAATCAGCTCCAATTTCTTTTCCTTTGCCCTGATCCGTAACAGGTTAACGACCACATCACATAAGCCAATCAGATCAGTGTCATTTCTGTTAATGCGGAATTTTCCAGCCTCAATTTTCGAAAGATCTAATATATCGTTGATAACTCCCAACAGGGAACTAGAAGAAATTTCAAGCAATTTGACCATTTCTTGTTGCTCTACAGATAAATTGGTTTTTTCTAAAACGTGGGCAATCCCTATAATCCCATTTATAGGTGTGCGGAGCTCATGACTCATATTTGCCAAAAAGTTTTCCTTAATTCTTTTACCTTGTTCTGCTGCTTCTTTAGCCTTGATAAGTTCTTTTTGGTAGGCTTCCAGTTCTTTATTTTTTTGTTTTATCTCCCGCTGATTTCTTACAAACTGTATAAATGAATCTACTTTTGCTGATGTAACGAACGGATCAAGGGGTTTATAGAGATAATCAACTGCACCGGTATTTAAACCTTTAACGGCGTATTTTGTTTCCTTTGATATCGCAGTTACAAATATGATCAGGATATCTTTTGTCCTTGGATTACTTTTTAAAATTTCTACCAATTCAAAGCCATCCATTTCTGGCATTTGAACATCAACTAAAGCAATTGCAATGTCCATTTCCCAAGATAGCCTTAAAGCTTCGTTAGGGTTGGTAGTAGTAATGATGTTAATGTCAGCCCTCTGTAACAGCGCTTCAAGTGCAATGATGTTTTCCGGTCGATCGTCGACTATCAGTATATTAATTTTTTCCATTGTACACAAATTGTCATTGAGGAATTAGGCAATTTTTTGATAGATATTATTTTTTTTATCGATTACTTTGAAGCGTAATAATTCTGTACTCCTTAACGTCTCTTTTGATCCCAAGCATAGAAACCCAAAATTAGCTAAACTATTATAGAATAACTCAATTACTTTCATTTGAAGCTCCGGGTTGAAATAAATAAGCACATTTCTGCAAGAAATTACTTGAAATTCATTAAAAACACCATCAGAAGCGAGGTTGTGCACGGAGAAAAGTACATTTTTTTTCAAGGAATGATTAATTATTGCTGCATCATATTTTGCAGTAAAATGATCAAAAAGAGTTTGAATAGCACCTATTTTTTGATAGTTCTCTGCATTTTGCTTCATCTTTTGGAGGTCATAAATGCCTGTTCTAGCAAATTCTAAAACATCGTTGTTGATGTCAGTGCCGTAAAAAAAGCTCCTGTTATACAGGTTCTCCTTCTCAAATAAAATAGCAAAAGAATACAATTCTTCACCGGTAGAACAACCCGCATTCCATATCTTCAAACGTTGATAAGATTTTAAATAGGGGATCACATTTGTCAACAAAGATTTATAAAACATAGGATCCCTGAACATTTCAGTGACGTTAACTGTGATTTCTATTAAAAACGATTCAAAGTAATTCTCATCATTCGTTAATAACGTTCGTAAATCAAATAAGCTAAGTTTTTGCAGATGCATTATTCTGGTAACTCTTCTTTTGAAAGAGGCAGGAGAATAATTGCTAAAATCAAAATCCTGCGTGTTCTTTATAAGATCAATCAGGCTGGTTAGCTCATCATAGTTAATTATTTCTTGATTTGTAACACTCATTAACTTAACCAAACTCTTAGCATTGACAATAGTTTATCCATATCAACAGGTTTAGAAATGTAGTCATTTGCGCCCGCTTCTATACACTTTTCACGATCGTTTTTCATAGCTTTTGCGGTAAGCGCAATAATTGGCAGTTTTGCATATTTCTTTTCCCTTCTTATCGCTGTCATCGCTTCATATCCATCCATTTCAGGCATCATAATATCCATTAATACAATGTCTATAACATCATTTTCTTCCAGCCTCTCTATTGCTTGCCGGCCATTGTTTGCAATAAGGATATTCATGTCGTACAACTGCAATGCGCTTGATAACGCAAATATGTTCCTCATATCATCATCTGTGATCAGTACAGTTTTATTTTTAAGTGCTTTTTCTATAGTAGATACGCCTTTTTCTACCGTTCTGCTCGTTACAGCGGGTGCTGTACGGTCGCCCTGCTTCAATTTATTCATAAACAAGCTAACTTCATCAATAAGCCTGTCGTTAGATTTGTTTGTCTTCAGCACCATAGCTTCAGTATACTGAAGTATTTTTTGCATTTTCTTCTGGTCTAATTCCATTGCCGTGTTAATGATTACAGGCACATGTATTAGATTGGGTTGCGTCTTGATCAAATCAAGCAGCTCAAATCCAGAAATGTCAGGTAGTTTTAAATCAAGGATAATGCAATCAAATTCCTGATCTTTTAACATTTCAAGCGCTTCTTTACCGGTGTAGGCTTGTTTCACTTCAACACCCTTGCTGGTAAGCTGTTCAGTAAGCTCTTTGCTTTGCAGTTCCTGATCTTCAATAACCAATACTTTTTTTAGGTTATATTTTAGGTAGGCACTGCTAAGCATATCAAATGCCTCATCAAGGTCTTCTTTCTCTACAGGCTTCCTCAAAAACCCAATAGCACCTTCACTTTTAGCCCGATCTTCACGTTCATTGCCGGCCGACATCATGTGTACCGGAATATGCTTAGTTCTTGGATCTGCCTTTAATTTCTTTAAAACTTGCCATCCATCCATTACCGGTAACATAATATCCAATATAATCGCATCTGGCAATTCTGAAATTGCGGTTTCCAATCCAGTGTCTCCCTGTCCAGCCAAAATTGGGGTAAATCCCTTTTCTATAGCGTAATCGCTAAGTAAATCAGCAAAAATCGGATCATCTTCTACAATTAATAAAGTTTGTACACCGCCTTTCCTTAATGCAGGTATATTTAATGGAACTTCTTCAGGGGCTTGCACAGGAGTGTATATCCTTGGTTCCTGAGCAAGTTGAACCTCCTCGCCACGCATTGCCTCATTTCTTTCAGGAATGTATAGCGTAAAGATACTACCAACATTTGGCTCACTTTTAATCTGGATTTCGCCGCCCATAATATTTGCCAGCTCCTTACTTATTGACAAGCCAAGTCCAGTGCCTCCGTACTTTCTGCTGGTAGAGCCATCGGCCTGCTGGAAAGCTTCAAAAATCAGTTTCTGTTTTTCCAATGGGATACCTATGCCAGAATCCTGCACTTCTATGGCTACAATCTTTTCCTTCGTATTCTTTAGCTGGTCTGAAAAATAATTGATATTGTTATCTGCATTTAAAATTCTTAAAGTAATCTCTCCATGCTCATGAGTAAACTTAAAGGCATTGGACAAAAGGTTTTTAATGATTTGCTCTAACCTTGCCTGGTCAGATAATATCGCATCAGGTAGATTAGGTTCTACAACAGTTTTAAAGTTAATCTTTTTACTTTTTGCCAGTTCAGCAAAAAGCGATTCCATATTATGCTTTATTTCATCTGGTTTTATGGGCTCAATAGTCAGGTCAATTTTACCAGATTCAATTTTAGAAAGATCTAGGATATCGTTAATCAGCGTTAGTAGGTCATTCCCTGCATTATGAATTACGCCAGCATACTTTATTTGGTCTTCATTTAGGTTTTCGGGCCTATTTTCCTTTAAAATTCTGGCAAGAATAAGAATACTATTTAATGGGGTGCGCAATTCATGACTCATGTTAGCAAGAAACTCTGATTTGTATTTACTGGATATTTCCAGCTCCTCAGCTTTCAGGCTCATCGCTTCGCGAGATTGATTAACCAGTATATTTTGCTCTTCCAGTTGCTTTGCCTTCTCTTCCAGTTCAGAATTAGTTTGTCTCAATTCTTCCTGTTGTACCCTTAACTCTTCTTCCGATGCTTGCAACTGTTCAGATTTATACACAAGTTCCTCGTTAGTGGTACGCAGTTCTTCCTGCTGACTTTCTAATTCTTCTGCTTGTTGTTGCGTCTGTTCAAATAAGTCTCTCAGTTTAATCCTTGCAATTGCGCTATTAATACCAACACCTATATTCTCAGAGATATTGTTAAGAAAAAGTATCGTTGCCGCATCAGGTGGGTTAAACATGCCCATTTCTATTACTGCCACAGTTTTGTTTTCAAATACAATAGGTAATAGAAATAATGAACTAGGATTAGTATCTCCCAAGCCAGAACTCACTTTTATGTAATCCGGCGGAAGATCTGTAACTACTTTATAGGTTTTCTCTGCAGCAGTTTGTCCAACCATGCCCTCACCAATCTGATATACTGGTATTTTATTTTTACTCCGCTGGTAGGCATACCCCCCAGAAAATTGATAGGTCTTTTTGTCATTCAAACTTAATAAGTATAGGGCGCCTACCGGAGCCTTAATATACATGCATATTTGAGTGATGATGTTATTGGAAAGTTCTTCAATTTCCTGTTCCCCACGTATGGCTTCATTTATAAGGGTGGCACCAGAAAGTAACCAGTTTTTTTGTTCATTATCTGCAGAAATATCAGCCAGTTGAATATTAGATTTAAGGATGCGTTCTTCTGTGATTTTTTGCTGATCAAAAGTGCGCTTGATGAAGGAGAAGAGAAATAATATCAAGCCAAAAATAATTGTTGAACTGCCCCAAACTACCCAGCTACTTCTGTAACTACTAGCAGCGGTATCAGACTTTCTAATCTGTAACAATTTCATTTCCTCAGCTTTGATCCTATTGCTAACGCCAAGCATCAGCAACTTAAGTCGTTGTCCATTTCCCAACATTACTACCTGGACTGCTTTATCTCTGCCCCCCAAAGCATTAGCGCGCAAAACCGCTTGCATGTCTGCTTTTTTTTCATTGGCATATTTATCCAGTGTATCTATCCTCAAAGATTGTCGCGGATTGTCAGCTACCAATACCTTTAACTCGCCAACACTTGGAGATATTTTATTTATATTAGCGTTATAAGACCCTAAAAAATCATTTTTTTGTGTCAAAACAAATCCTCGAAGAGAAGCCTCACAATTGAGTACTTCGGTTTCAATACGTTGAGTTATATTGATAACCTCGTAGGTGTGACTTTGCCAGCCTGCGTCCACAAAAAGGGTTTCAATACTTTTATAGGAAGTGATGGCAGATACGAGTACAAATGCTAAGGATATTGCAAAACCTGTAAGTACCTGTTGTTTGAAAGACAATTTAAACATATCTCTAAGATAAAATATTATGGCCAGATGCGTACTAATATACTACTACAAATGAATTTTTTGAGAAATAATTTTAACCGTTAAAGGCCGCTGCTAAGGAATATCTATTAAACATTGAGAATAAGTATTGCCTATTGGAATAATAAGTTCCTTAATCCATATCTGTGTGCGGTCATACTTTGTTATCTTATCTCTTGATACAATAAAGGCCCGGTGCGTTCTTATAAACTTTTTTGGAGGCAACAGTAGTAGCATTTCATTAAGCGGCACTCTGGTGCTCAGCAGCTTGGCATTCTCCAGATATAGGCGGGTATAATTTCCAGAAGCCTCTATGTATAAGATATCATCCAGTAGCACTTTAATTTGCTCATACCCATCCTTTATAAAAATAGCAGTCTGCAAATCTGCAGCTTCGTTATTGGAATTATTTCTTAAATTAAATAACTCAAGCGCTTTGTTGCAAGCCTTTAAAAAACGGGGAAGAGAAAAAGGTTTTAGCAGATAATCTATTGCATTCAGCTCAAAACTCCTAACCGCATGCTCAGAATAAGCTGTGGTAAATATAACCATTGGTGGGTTACTGAGGCTGTTCAAAAAGTCTATTCCATTTATATCGGGCATTTTAATATCCAGAAATATCAGGTTCACTTTGTGCTGTTGTAAATAGCTAATGGCATCAAAAGCATTAGTAAATGTTTCTGCAAGGGTTACAAATGGAACCTTGGCTGCATGTGATTTTACAATATCCAATGCTATGGGCTCATCATCAATTGCAATAGCGATCATGCTATAAAATTAGTTAATTTCTTCTAATTCTATGGTCAGGTGAACGAAAAACTCTGTAGCATTTTCTCTAATGATGAGTTCATGTTTATCTGGGTATTGCAGTGCAAGCCTTTGCTTAACATTTTCAAGTCCTATACCACTTTGAAGTCTTTCAGGATCGTTTTCACTCTTAATATGTATGCTATTGTTCACATCAAAAAACAGCTTATCCCCCTTGGTTTGAAGGGTAATTTTGATATGCGAAGGGGAATTAAGACTAATGCCATGCTTAAAAGCATTTTCTACAAAGGGTAGTAACACCATGGGGGCAATTAGGTATTTGGCTAAAGGTTCTTCTAGCTGAGTTTCAATTTTGATGTTTTCCGTAGTTGCTGTCCGTAATTTTTGCAGGTCTATGTAGTTTTTTAGATACGCTATGTCTCTTAACAAAAAGATCTTGTCTGCTACATTTTCCTCCAGCATAAATCGCATCATATCTCCCAATCTTTGAATGCCCTCACTTGTTCTCTCGGCATTTTCTTGAAGTGCCGTTCCGTAAAGGGTGTTTAACGCATTAAAAAGAAAGTGTGGGTTGATCTGTGATTTAAGAAAATTCAAATTGGCGTCTGACTTACCAAGTTCTGTTTTCAGTGATTTTATCTCTTCGATGTCTTTCCTGTTTCTTGATTTATAAATATTCCAGGCTAGGATGGGTACAAGCAACAACTGAAACGGTAAGTTAAACGGGTATATAAAGTCGTAAGTTGATAGATTACCAAAGACGGCAAGATTTATCACCATCATGGCCAGGTAGCTTATTCCGGTAATTAATATTGTATACCCTATAAACTTCAATACCGAGCGTCTTTTGCTAATTAGTCCAGGAACAAGTACGTGTAACGAATACAAATAGTGTAAAATGGCTAGTGGAGCAATGGAAGTAAAGAATACACTTATCTTATAATCTACATTAAGAATGACAACACTTGCGTGGAGAAAAAGGGAAAAGGCAAATAGTATTATCGCATCTTGCATCATGCTAGCTTTTTTGCTGCCTTTAATAGAATTTAAATAGAGGATGAGCATTTTAATGGCAAGCAAAATGGCAAAGTATTCGTTTATAAGACGGATAATGAAACAAACATTAATTAACAAACAGATGAGCACTATGGCTATAGAAGGTTGCTTTTCCTCTTTTTTCAGCTCTTTGTCGACAAAAAAGAATAACATAAAATAGCACACGCAAGTAATAATGTAGCTAAACAGCAGATGCGACCAGTAGTTGGTGTAATAAAGATGATTGGGTATGGAAGCATGTTCATTAATGGCAACGCCTGCGTTGAAAAAAAATGCGATTACCGCACATGCCGTAAATGCGATAAGTTCAATTTTTGCAGATTCTTTTAGTATCATAGTCGCTGTGGTTTTTAATGCTGCAATAGTACTAATGCTTTTTGTTGGAAATTTTAAAATGTGATGAAACCTATAAAAAAAGGGCTGAATTACCTAGTTTTGTAATATGATCGTGTACGGAATCCCCAACTGCAATACTGTTAAGAAAGCCATGACATGGTTAGCCGGCCATAATTTTAAACCAGAATTTCATGACTTTAAGAAAAAAGGCGTTACTGCCCAGAAGCTGGATCAATGGTGCGAGGCTTTCGGATGGGAACGTATGCTCAATAAAAAAGGAACAACCTGGAAAAAGCTGTCGCCAGAAATCCAGGAAAGTGTAATAGACAAACAAACCGCCATAGCAGTAATGCTTGTAAATAACAGCGCAATTAAACGCCCTATTGTTGAAGTAGACAACAAACCTGTGCTTCTTAGTTTTTCTGAAGACGAATATCAGTCGCATTTTAAATAGTTTGGCCTAGGATTTATTTGGAGAAGCCTTAGGGTTTCAAAGAAGAAGCCTTAGGGTTTGGTTTTTACTGAGTCCGCAGTGACTGCGCAGTGAGTCCGCCTTGAGTCCGCCTTTTTATAGTAAAAACGCAGACTCAAGGCGGATCCGTACCTCACACAGTGCGCACGCAGTAAAAATCAGACCCTACTCCATTACTACTGCATGGCTAAGGCAATATGGCTTGGCGTAGCAACACAAATTGCCGTTGCGCGTGTTAATCTTTGTTAAATGAATTGTTTGCTGCTTCAACGCTATTACCTTTGATGATGCACAAAATGCTATTTCTAATTTTTGTATTGATTTTTCCTTTGAAAAATATGGCTCAAACTACTGTGTCTGGACATGTTTACGATTACGAAAATAAAAAGTTGCCATTGCTTTATGTTGTGGTAAAAAACATAAATAGTGGTCAGGTAACACAAACAAAAAGCGGTGGACAGTTTGATATAACAGCCAAAAAGGGAGACCTGCTTGTATTTTCAAAAAGTGGTTATGATACAGATACGCTGTTTTTAATTGACCTGGTAGCAAAGCGTATTTTTCTGCCGGTTAGCGTTAACGATTTGAAGGAGGTGAACATCCAGGGCGTAAGGGTAAATCCAGGTGTGCTTTACAAAGACCCCAAGACGAAGGAATTTAAGCGGTTTGAAACCGATGATTTACGCGGAAAGAAGAACAACGACCGGGCAGGCGGACTTAACTTTAATTTAGGTTACGGTAAATACAGACGGGAACAGCAAAAGAAACAGCAGATTGAAGAAACGGAAATTTATGAAGATGAGATTAACGCAAATTTTACAAATGAATTTGTGGGCAAGCTGACAAAGCTGGAAGGCGAGGATCTTAAGAATTTCATTTATTTGTATAAACCATCGGCAGGATTGGTAAAGGCAGACCGACCTTTTGATTACACGCTTTACCTTCTCAAGGCATTTAGTACCTGGAAAAAGCTGTCGGCCGACCAAAGAAAGCCTCCGGCTCTACCAAAAATTAAAAAAAGTTAATAATACCGTTACATTCCGTTTACAGAAGAGGTATTTTCTATCTTTGGGGCTACAACTAATCTTATAAGGAATGATAAATAAACTGAATTTACTGTTTGTGATGATTTTGGCCTGCAATTTTACGCTATTTGCACAGCAAAATACCACTACAGAGTCTAACTACGATCCCCATAGCGCGTTTAATCCGCTATTTTACACGCAGAATGGCAATGAATTTCGCGCTGCGAGTGGTTACCCGGGTGCTAAATACTGG
>JANXVH010000046.1 GCA_025351765.1 Pedobacter sp. | reverse complement strand
AGGCTACCATTAAGGTAATCTTCAATTATACTTTCTAAATCCATCTCGTTCTTCATCATCTTATGATTGAAAAAATAATTTTTTTAACCTCTGCAAACACTTATATTTCTGAGTTTTGGCATTGTCTGTATTCGTATAGCCAAACTTTTCAGAAATATCCTGCATGGATAGGTTGTTGATATAAAAATCCTGAATAATTGTTTTGCAGGGTTCTCCCAGATGCATTAAGGCAGATTGCATTTTATTAAATTGCTCTTCCTTTTGTTCATGATCTTCAACATCAACATCTATAGAGATCACATCTTCAAAATCTGCAATATTACTGGTTCTTCTACTGTGCTGTGCAAGTTTCTTTAACCAAATACGTCTGCAAACCGAATAGATATACGTTTTTAGTTTACTGCTTAACTCAAAATCTCCGCCCTTTATTTTATTGTATAAAACAATGATTCCCTCTTGATATACATCTTTAGCATCATCTTCATCACCATTATTATTCAATATAAACTGCAAAATCATCGGAAAATAACCAACGTACAGTTTATTTAGCGCATCATCCGAGTTGTTTAAGACCCCTAAAACAACCTCTCTATCTGTTGGAACTGAACTGCTTAACTTATTACTCACCAATTAATACATTTAAACGTGAATGGTAACCCAATAATAACGAAAAAAAATACTTTTTATCATTTGTACATTAATACTTCTTTATCCTTCTCGCTAAGCCGTAGATTTATTTTATTGTTATGACAAATAAAAATTTAGGGTTATCAAACACAAATATACCGCTAACAAGGGCAAATGAAAAATTCGTCAGCAATTGGGTAGCTCTTCTTAGCATTCACTGCCTTCAATCTGCTTCGGAGATCTTAAAATTCGCCAATATGCGAAAGGGATTCGATCGGGACAGTTAGTAGGTCACTTCGATATGGCTTGCATAAAAATCGGTGTTTGATGGGTGTGTTCTGGGTGTCTGATGGATGTTGGCTCGGTGTATTTACCCAGAACATACCCCTAGAAGGCCGAAAAGAGCCAGAAATTTAACTTTTTTGTGTGTAAGCTATATAAACCATTTGCAAAACATTCTAAAACTTACCTTACCTTATACTTGATACTTGAACCACGCTAATACTATGCAAAAGTCCAGTTAGACTTCGCCTTTTCAATCAGCGATGTAAGTAACAATACGGGCTGGATGTTACTTACGAACTTTAAAGAAACAACCTCATTTATTTGATTTTTACGAGGAATAATCTTTTTTCAAAACAAATGGGTTACCTTTTAAACTTTAAGGTATTAACCTGTAAAATTAATTAATTATATAAAACAGAATTACAATGAAAAACGCATTTAAATTTGGCTTTTTAGCTTTAGCAATTTCTTTATCAGTAGCAGCTTGTAACTCAGAAAAAAAGGGTTCATCTACAGATACTACAATGACTGATTCAACAGCTGTAACTACTACTGTTGATACTACAGTTAGTGATTCAACTGTAAAAGACACTACTGTAACAGTTAAAACTGATTCAACTAAGAAAATGTAATTTAAGCTAAATTAGCCTAATTAAAAGAGTGTACCTTAACATGTTAGGTACACTCTTTTTTTTTTAGAAAATCTGACTAAGTTCAATCTTATCAAAAAGTATCACAAGCATTCTAATTCAGCCTCCCTTTCAGCTAAAAAATATTACATTTGTTCTTGTTAAAACAGTTAATTTCATGAACTTATCGCCACTGCAAGCCATTTCTCCAATTGATGGCCGTTACAGAAATACAACACAAGAACTATCAGCTTATTTTTCCGAATATGCGTTAATTAAATATAGAGTATTTGTAGAAATAGAATATTTCATTGCGCTATGCGAAGCAAAGCTACCTGGATTAATTGATTTCGATAACTCTACTTACCCAAAGCTAAGATCAATACACGAATCTTTTAACGAAACTGATGCCCAAGAAATAAAAGATACTGAAAAAATCACAAATCATGATGTTAAAGCGGTCGAATATTTTGTAAAAAAACAGTTTGACACCCTCGGCTTACAGAAATACAAAGAGTTTATTCATTTCGGCTTAACATCTCAAGACATTAATAATACCGCTATACCTTACAGTTTCAAACTAGCTCTTAATAACATCTATTATCCTCAAATTGAAACGCTAATTTCAAGAATTAATGAATTGGCGACTAGCTGGAAAGATGTACCTTTACTTGCTCACACCCACGGCCAACCCGCTTCTCCAACCAAACTTGGAAAAGAGTTCGTGGTTTTTGCTGAACGACTGCAAATTCAACTCAATAACCTTAAAAATATATCAAACAGTGCCAAATTTGGCGGTGCTACCGGAAATTTCAATGCACACCATATCGCCTACCCTGCTATAAACTGGATAGATTTTTCCAATCACTTTGTAAACACTATTTTAGGTTTAGACAGGGCGCAGCACACCACGCAAATAGAACACTATGATCAGTTTGCTGCACAATGCGATGCACTTAAGCGCATCAACAATATCATTATTGATATGGATCGAGATATCTGGGCGTATATATCGAAAAACTATTTTAAGCAAAAGATCAAAGAAGGTGAGGTTGGCTCTTCTGCCATGCCACATAAAGTAAACCCAATAGATTTTGAGAATGCTGAAGGAAATGCAGGAATCGCAAATGCTTCATTTGAGTTTTTTGCGGCAAAATTACCAATTAGCCGACTTCAAAGAGACCTCACAGATTCAACTGTACTTAGAAATGTCGGCGTTCCTATGGCACATACAGTAATCGCGATAAGCTCCACCTTAAAAGGATTGAACAAATTGCTTTTAAATGAGGAAGCGATTATTGCAGATCTTGACAACAATTGGGCGGTAGTTGCAGAAGCCATCCAAACTGTTTTGAGAAGAGAAGCTTATCCTAATCCATATGAGGCTTTAAAAGACCTTACACGTACCAATCAGAAGATTACTGCGCTAACGATGTCAGCGTTTATAGACGGGTTAACAATAAATGATCAGCTTAAACAAGAATTGAAGATGATTACGCCATTTAACTATACGGGAGTATATTAACGTTAGCTAGAATGATTCTTGTTAAATGACCTAAAACAGACACCTGCTGCTATAAATCGTTCGCTTAATTATTTAATTTTGTATAAAATAATAAGACAATGACTATCAACGTATATACAGAACAGACACCCAACCCTGCAACTATGAAGTTCATGGTCAATAAATTATTGATCAATGGAAGCGAAGACTTTGCTACTCGGGAATCGGCAGAACACTCGCCATTTGCAAAAGAGTTGTTTAAATTCAGTTTCGTTAATGGTGTTTTTTTTGCTAGTAACTTTGTAACCATAACTAAGACTGATGATGCTGATTGGGCAGATATTGAACCCATTCTTAAAGAATTTGTAAAGGGTGCTGTTGAATCAGAATATAAAATTAAAGAAGAAACTGGCGAAGAGAATCCTGCATTTGAAGGATCAGATTTGGAGATAAAAATACAGCAAATTCTGCATGACTACGTACGTCCTGCTGTTGAACAGGATGGTGGCGCTATAAGTTATAAATCATTTAATGAGGGTATTGTTACTGTTGAGCTAAGAGGTTCATGCAGTGGATGCCCATCTTCAACTATTACATTAAAATCGGGTATTCAAAATTTACTACAAAGAATGGTCCCTGAAGTTAAAGAAGTAGTATCAGAAGCACTTTAGGTATTAAAGTGCTTCTCTATTATTGCCAGCACTTCAGTATTTATCTTTCCATTAGTTGCTAATATCTCCCGTTGCTTAACAAATTCGCTACCCCCGTTAAAATTCATGATTTTACCTCCTGCTTGTTCAACAATATAAGCCCCGGCAGCTACATCCCAATAATTTAAATTATATTCAAAAAAAGCGTCAAACCTACCACAAGCAACGTATGCCAAATCTACTGCTGCAGATCCAATACGTCTCAACCCATGGCACTTTTGCATCATTTCTGTAAACATCTGCATGTATTGCGCTTGTTTATCAAACTGGTAATATGGAAAACCCGTTGCCAATAGGCATTCAGATAAAGACTCGCGACTGGAAACCATGATCTCTTTATTATTTAGGTAAGCTTGCCCACCCTTATATGCAGAAAACATCTCTCCCCTATTGATCTCGTATACAACTCCGATTACAGGTTTGTCGTGTTCATAAAGTGCGATACTTATGGCATAGGTAGGGATGCCGTGAATAAAATTAGTAGTGCCGTCAAGAGGATCAATGATCCAGTTATAAACTTCCCCGTGGGTATTAATAGTTTCTTCTTCAGTGGTGAAGCCAGCTTCAGGCAGGATTTTGGAAAGATTTCTCACCAGCTGCTTTTCAGCCTGCTTGTCAACATAAGATACCAGATCGTTTAGCCCTTTAAATTCAATTGCTTTAGAATCAAAACTTAAAGATTCTTTTCTTATAAAATTACCGGTTAGCTTGGTGATAGCTATCACCTTTTGGCATAATAGTTCGTAATCCAAAGCCTTTAAATTTAGTAGTTTTTCAGTTTGTCCCTATTTTTCATAGCATTCCATATCAGTAATAAACCTGACAGGAAAAGCAGAGAAGAAATCAATTCCGCCTGGGTAAAATGAATACCTGCAACATTGTATTTACTGTTAACCCTATATAACTCTACACAGAAACGTTCGACTCCATTCATCATCAAATAAATACCGAACATCATGCCTGGAGATTTAACGTAATTACGAATCTTCCAAAGCACCAGAAAAAGCAGAAAACAAACGATGACCTCATATATCGGTGTAGGATACACAGGCTGTACTAGCTCCCTACAGAATTTACCTACACAGTTCGCAATCGGCTCACCTTCATTGGCAACATTATTAGGATACGTATAAGCCCATAGCCAGTCTGGAAGCCATGAAACTGGTTTGGGATTTAAGTTGGGGATCCCCCAGTCACCATCGCCAGACAAATGACATCCAATTCTGCCGACACTATAGGCAAGCATCATTCCTGGACCACCAATGTCCAACATGTGCAATGGCTTTACGCCATTCTTATTTGCTAAATACAACACTGCAGCGCCACCGCAAATTAAGCCACCATAAAAAGTAAGACCACTAAAAGAAAGGAGGCCGCCAATTGGATCCTGTATGAATGAATCCCAATGTTCCAGATTATCAAAAATTTTGGCACCTAGAAAGCCCCATACTGCTGCCCATACGATTAAGGTACCCATTAATTCGTAAGGATGCTGTATTACTTCTATCGTTTTTGGTTTAGGTAACTTATGAGCGTTCTTCTCTTTATAATCCCAGTAAACAAATAATGCCGCAAATGCGATTCCACCCAAAAAATTACCATTCAGTGATAGCAGCACAGTTTGCGCGTCGTTAACAAATAATTTATAATTTAAAAGGGCATATGCTAATTTATATCCTATTAAGAAACCAAATATGGCATTGCCAATCAACTCTGCTGTTGTGGCTGGCAAACCAATTACAACAGATTTTTTTACAGGATGCAAAATTCCAAGTGCTTCCTTCCTTTTAAATTCTTTTGTAAAGGCCCAATAGCCGGCAATAAAAGCTAATGCTACGAATACTCCAAACGTATTGAATGGTAGCGGAACTTGTATACCAAAAAGATATTCTATGAAATGAGATACGGTTGGAAACATACAGCTAAAATTTTTATGCGAATATAGGATTAATGCGCTAAAACTTGGTCTGTTTCTGCAACTTCTACCTCCCCGTCTGCTGTGAGGGCTACCAATTGAACGGTCTTAATTTCGTTGACCATAACTGGGTCATATTTAGCCTTTACTTTGACGTAATTCTTGGTAAAACCGTGCATAAAACCATCTCTGTGCTCGTCTTCGAAAAGAACTTCACCAAGCGAGCCTACTTGGCTCTGGTAGAAGAACCTTCTTTTCTTTTCAGATAAAATATGAAGCATTTTATTGCGTTCTCCGCGTACTCGATTAACCACTGCGCCCTGCATTTCAGCAGCAGCGGTTTGCTCCCGTTCCGAGTAAGTAAATACATGAAGGTAAGACACATCCAACTCATTCAAGAACTGATAGGTATCTAGAAAATCTTCATTTGTTTCGCCTGGAAAACCAACGATAACATCAACTCCAATGCAACAATTAGGCATAATGGATTTTATCTTGGCTACTCTTTCTGTATAAAGCTCACGCTGATATCTCCGGCGCATCAATCCCAGTATTTTATTAGATCCAGATTGCAAAGGGATATGAAAATGTGGTACAAAACGCTTGGCACCTGCTACAAATTCTATGATCTCGTTACTGAGCAGATTGGGTTCAATGGATGATATTCTTATTCTTTCAATGCCTTCAACTTCGTCAAGCGCCGTTACCAGGTCAAAGAATTTATCTTCCCGGTTTCCATTTCTTATTCCAAAATCACCAAGGTTAACCCCTGTTAGTACGATCTCCTTCACACCGCTTTCAGCTACTTGCTTTGCACGATTTACTACATTTTCGATAGTATCGCTCCTACTGTTTCCACGAGCCAGCGGTATGGTGCAATAAGTACAAGGATAATCGCAACCATCCTGTACTTTTAGAAAAGTACGTGTCCTATCGCCAAAAGAATAAGAGGCCACAAAATTATGATTTACCTTTTCTATATTTTGCTGATGAACAATGGCTTTTGGTTGTTTAGTCAGGTCAGAGATATATTCTACTATCCTGAATTTCTCTGCAGCACCCAAAACCATATCCACTCCTTCAATCTCTGCAATCTCAGTTGGTTTCAGCTGTGCATAACAACCTACAATGGTAACGTAAGCATTTGGAGAATACTTTAAGGCTTCTTTAACTACTTTACGGCACTTCTTATCTGCATGGTCGGTAACTGAACAAGTATTGATCACATATACATCTGCACCGGCCGTAAAATCTACAACTGCATAACCGGCATCTGTAAAAAGCCTGCCTATAGTTGAAGTTTCGGAGAAATTCAACTTACAACCTAAAGTATAAAATGCTACTTTCCTCATCGAAGCGGCAAAGATAAGGTTTTAAATTAGATTATAATTCATTCCATCTATATGAATCCTGCTCCAGGCCGGCAAGGTCTACCACCCTGCTTACAACCGTACCAGCTACGTCTTCAAGGGTCTTAGGTAAACTGTAGTACGATGGGTTGGCGGGGCAAATAATTCCCCCTGCCTCTGTTACCGTTTTCATGTTGTTAATATGGATCAGGCTAAAAGGTGTATCCCTTACCACTGCGATCAATTTACGTCGTTCCTTTAATATCACATCCGCAGCTCTGGAGATCAGATCATTAGAAATGCCGTGGGCAATCCTTCCAAGGGTTCCCATGGAGCAGGGAATAATGATCATGGTATCAAATTTTGCTGATCCGGATGCGAATGGAGCATTGAAATCCATTTTCTGATAAAAGTCGAACGGATAGTTTGTAAATTCTTTATTCCCCAATTCAAATTGCCAAACTTCCTTCGCATTATCAGACATAACTACACCAATTCTTTCAATTTGATCAGTTAGTTTAAGGAGATTATCGAACAATACTTTCGCATATATAGACCCGCTTGCCCCTGTAACTGCAACAATAATCTTTTTCTTTTTCATAGATGAAGTAAAGATAAGGAACACAAAAATAAAAAAGGGCCGAATATAAATATTCGACCCTACATCTACCTATGAAAAACATACCCCCGAAAGGGTAAGCTCAAATGTAATTATCTTTTTGAATAAATAAAACTTTAAACACCTTTTTTAAACGAATTATAAATATCTAATGGTTAAAACTTCCAAACTAAAACGGAACTAAAAAGTAAGCGATTTTGTCAGGTATCTTATCCATATTTATAAAATTAGGTATTATTTAAAGATTTAATAACTTTAGACTTTACTAATAACCAAATTTAATGAAACCTCAGCTACTTAAAGTATCTAACAATCCGGTAAATTCTTTTAGTGTAAGGCGAGATGAAGTTCCGTATATCAATAATAAGTGGCATTACCATTCAGAAGTTGAGCTGATCTATTTTAAGAAAGGGAATGGGACACAATTCATCGGCGACAGCATAAAGCGATTTGGCTGTGGTGATGTATTGCTTGTAGGTGCGCACCTTCCCCACTATTGGCGTTTTGATGATATTTATTTTAATGAAGGGCATAAAACAACTGCAGACGTATTGGTGGTGCATTTTGGAGAGTGTTTCTGGGGGAGTCAATTTTTGGCGCTACCGGAAAACAAAACTTTAAAAACTATATTGGAAAAAGCCCAGCTTGGCTTACAGGTTAACGATAAGCAAAAGAAGCTGATTGGCGAACTGATGGAATCCATACTTTTAGCTGAAGGCCCTAAACGGATCATCTACCTAATGGAGGCCCTTGCGGCAATAGAGGCTTCGACACACCTTACACAACTGTCGTCTATTGGCTTTAGGCATGAGTTTGAGGACACGGAGAACGACAGGATTAATACTATATATAATTACTCTTTAGCCAATTTTAAGAGAAAAATTCAAATGGAAGAAATGGCTTCGGTCGCCAACATCAGTCCGAATTCTTTTTGTCGGTATTTTAAATCTAGAACCAGAAAAACCTATACGCAATTCATTAGCGAAATAAGAGTGGGTCATGCCTGTAAGTTACTAATAGAAGACAATATGAATGTAAAACAGATCTGTTATGAAAGCGGCTTCCATAACTTTGCAAGTTTCCACAAGCATTTTAAGGTCATCACCGGTAAAAGTCCGCTCACTTACCAAAAATCTTATCTCAATAAACCGTAAAACTTACCTGCCCATCCATCCACCGTCTACAGTAATAATAGATCCGTGCATATAATTTGAAGCCGCTGAAGCCAAGAAAACTACCGGACCTTTAAAATCTTCTGTTTCGCCCCATCTGCCTGCAGGAATACGTTCCAATATTGACATGCTCCTACCCTTATCAGCTCTTAAGGCTGCTGTGTTATCTGTTGACACATATCCCGGTGCTATCGCATTCACATTCACCCCGTTTGCCGCCCATTCATTTGAAAATGATTTTGTTAGCTGCCCAATGGCACCCTTACTAGCAGCATAACCAGGTACGTTTATTCCTCCCTGAAAGGTCAGCAGGGAAGCAATAAAAACAACCTTTCCTTTTCCTCTTTTTACCATCTCCTTGCCTATTTCACGGGTTAATATAAATGGTGCTGTCTGGTTAACCGCTAAAACTTCATCCCAATAACTGTCTGGATGCACTGCAATCGGCTCCCGTAAAATCGTTCCGGCATTGTTAACCAATATGTCGATTACAGGGTGATTCATTTTTACCTGACTACAAAAGTTCAATAACGAATCTCTATTTGCAAAATCGCATTGATAAGCATAGAATTTCCTACCTGTAGCTAAAACGGATTGTTCAACTTCACTGTCTTTCAGGGGTAAATTTGCAGATACACCTATAATATCTGCGCCCGCTTCTGCAAGCGCTATCGCCATTGACTTACCAATACCTTTATTACACCCCGTTACTAACGCAATTTGTTTGTTCAGATTAAATAGTTCAGTTGTTGCCATTTTACTTTAATATAACAATAAGTGGTTCAGTTAGCGTTTGTCTAAAGTCTTCTAAATAGCTAAACCACTGTTTTGAGCTGCTAATATTACCTCCCTTACTCCAGGCCGCACCATTATAATAAATTACAGGTTTACCACTTTTTGCATTTACAAAGGTTAATAAATGTTCGGGAGTGCTGACAATCTCAGGTTTTGGTTGCATCATAATCGTACCAACTCCAAGGATACCGTCTGCACCATGTTCGGGTTCCCAGTACCCTGCAATCCCATTTTTATCATTCAGAATAT
This sequence comes from Pedobacter sp., assembly GCA_025351765.1. Taxonomy (GTDB): domain Bacteria; phylum Bacteroidota; class Bacteroidia; order Sphingobacteriales; family Sphingobacteriaceae; genus Pedobacter. Next base: position 21,172 of record JANXVH010000046.1, on the reverse strand, counting down.
TAGGATTTGGTTCCTTTCTCAATACCAAACCCGCAGCAACTTTTAAAGCTCCTTTTTTCTCATCAAATGTGAATGTAGCTTCAACTCTGTTTAATTGTGAACCTGCATCAAGAGTATAATGTTTACTCACTTTCACAACTCTGCCAGCTACATCCCATTCATCATATTTCAGCACAAAGGCAAACCGTAACGGACCATTGTCTAGTATTTCCCAAGTCCTATAATTTTTTGGGAACAAGATTTTGCCTTCAATAACAGGAGCAATGTCCCCCGCACCAAGCGTATGACCTACACTGTAAAAATCAAGACCATCTCCATGGTCGGCATGGTAATCTCCTGTCTGATACCATTTATCTACCACCATCTTATCGGTTCGTTTAGCCCATACATCCAAACCAAATGCATTTTCGCTCGTCGGTTCTAATGCCTTACCATACATCCTAAAAGCGATTTTATCATTTTCCCAGGCAAAATCATCCTTACGTTCCGGAACATATCTTCCATAAACTTTTGGGGTTATTATCGCCGATTTCCCTTCTGCAATTCTCAGTTGAATAGACTTGCCAGCAATAATAGAGGCTTTCAACAGTAGGTTTTGTGGTTGTTTCAATCCGCTATATTCTATCTGGTAAGGAACTTCTGCATTTGTACTTTCATTATATACCTTTATGTTTCCGGCTTTTAGCCCGGGCATCTTGGCTATAATTGCCTTCCAACTTATAGAAATGGTTTCCGATAACGCACCTGATGATTGACGAGGATTTTTAATCGTTACCAAAATATCTTTTTTCATTTGCGCTCCTGCCTCAGCCAGCATCAATACAAAAAAAACGAATAGCACTATCTTTCTCATAATTTATCTCAGTTGTTTTATTACACAATGATCCATGTCTCCATAATCCAGGTTCTCCCCTGCCATACCCCAGATAAAGGTATAATTGCTCGTTCCGGCACCAGCATGGATAGACCAATTGGGCGATATAACTGCTTGCTCATTCTGCGTCCAAATGTGTCTGGTTTCTTGGGGCTCACCCATAAAATGGCAAATACTTTGCCCATCTGGCACCTCAAAATAAAAATAAACCTCCATGCGCCTGTCGTGGGTATGTGCAGGTAACGTATTCCAGACACTTCCAATTCTTAATTCAGTCATACCCATTTGAAGTTGGCAGGTCTGTATTACTCCATTTACCAGCAATTTATTGATAACGCGATGGTTAGCCGTTTCAGAAGATCCCAACACAACTACTTCTGCATCTTCTCTCGTTACTTTTTTGGCTGGGTACTCTCGATGCGCGGGTGCTGAATTGAAATAAAACTTAGCGGGATCTGCGGGATTATCTGAACTAAAAACTACATTTTCGGTTCCTCTTCCTAAATATAATGCTTCTTTAAAATCAAGCGCATATGTTACGTTGTCCGCCACCACATTCCCTTTCCCGCCAATATTGAAAATCCCCAGTTCTCTTCTCTCTAAAAAAAAACTAGCCTTGAGGTAATCTGGGGTAGAAAGCACAATCGGAGTGTCAACTGGCATTACCCCACCTACTATATACCGGTCGTAATGTGACAGTGTTAGGTTAATGGAATTTGCTGTAAATAAATCCTCGATCAGGAAATTTTCCCTAAGCGCAGTGGTATCCATCTGTTTGGCCTCTTTAGGACTTACTGCAAAGCGGCTATTAAATGTATCGCTCATATTTATCTTTTAACGTCTAGATTACGGCCAAGCTAAACAATATTTACAACTTATTAAACCTTAGCATAAAGTCTATTCTTCCCGTTTTTTGCTCCAAAAGCACAATTAATGGAATCTACACGTTCGCTTGTACTGGGTGCACATGACCCAAAAAGTAGGATCGTATTCTTACTTCCCTAATCCAAAATATGCCTTAGCATTATAATAACAAATATCACTGATGATTTTTCCTATCCATTTTTCGTCGTTAGGAAGTAAACCCCGTTCCATTTCTTCGCCAAAAAGATTACATAAGATCCTGCGGAAATAATCATGTCTTGAATACGACAAGAAACTACGTGAATCTGTAAGCATACCCACAAAATTACTCACCAAACCCATGTTAGACAAAGCATTTAATTGCTTTTCTATACCGTCTTTTTGATCTAAAAACCACCAACCTGATCCAAACTGAATTTTACCCTTAATGCCGCCCTCAGCAAAATTACCTGTCATCGAAGCAAACATTTCGTTATCAGCAGGATTCAAATTATAAATGATGGTTTTAGCGAGTTGATCGGTTAGGCTCAGGTTACCAAAAAAGCGAGAAAGCCTTTCCGCCTGATTAAAATCCCCTATAGAATCGTAGCCAGTATCTGCGCCTAACTTCTCAAACATACCAAGGTTATTGTTTCTTATCGCGCCCAGGTGGTATTGCTGTACCCAGCCCTTTTCATGGTACTTCTTAGCCAAGGCAGTTAACACGTATCCGGCAAAAGCATCCGGATTAGAATAGATAGCATCTTCAGCCTTTAAAAATTCTTTAAACTCCCTTTGCTCCGCGGTAGTAAGGACATAATTAAATGGCAAAGCCGATAAACCGTGGTCGGCGATACTGCAATTGTGGTTTTCAAAATAATCTATCCTGGTCATCAACGCAGTAATAAGCGACTCTAAATCTTCTATCACTATCCCGCTGATTTCAGAAAGCCTCTTTACATATTGCCTGAATTGCACCTTTTTATCAATCATTAGCGCTTTATCTGGCCTAAAAGAAGGTTTTACCTCAGTTTTAAAAGCGCTGTCTTTTAACATTTCGTGGTATTTCAAATCATCACATGGGTCATCTGTAGTACCAACCATCTCTACCTGATAATGCTTTAATAAACCTTGTGTAGAAAAATCCTTCTTGGCCAGTAATGCATTACAGTCCTCATAAATACCCTTTGCGGATGATTCATTTAAATAATTGTTAATCCCAAAAGGATCCTTGAGCTCCATATGTGTCCAGTGAAACAAAGGGTTCCTTACCGTAGCAGGAACAACTTTCGCCCAAGCCATAAACTTCTCTTCATCAGTCGCGTCCCCGGTAATTAATCTTTCATTAACACCCAAAGCACGCATAGCACGCCATTTATAATGGTCACCCTTAAGCCAAATTTCTGTAAGGCTGCTAAATTTCTTATCTTCTGCAATCTCTTGCGGTGGTAAATGGTTGTGATAGTCTATCACCGGCAAGCCCTTTGCGTAGTCATTATATAGCAATTTTGAAGTGCTGTTGTTCAGCAAAAAATCCTCAGCTATTACATTTCCTTCTTTCATTTCAAATACTTTTTATAATGCCGAATTCCAATCCCCTAAGTTCTGCAAGGCCTTTTAGTCTACCAATTCCAGAATACCCAGGATTAGTTTTCTTTTTTAAATCATCCAGCATTTGGTGACCATGATCGGGCCGCATTGGCAAGCTTACTTTCCTACTTTGCTGAATTGCGTAAATCTCCTTCACCACATTATACATATCTACGTCACCTTCAAGATGGCTATCTTCATAAAAATCCCCAACTTCATTTCTTTTGGTACTCCGGAGGTGGATGAAATGAATCCTGTCGCCAAATTCTCTAACCATTTCCGGTAGGTCATTGTCTGGCCGGACACCAAAAGAACCTGTACAGAAACATAGGCCATTGCTCAAAGAAGGTACTGCATTAAATAATGCTCTAACCAAAGCTGCCGTACTTACTACTCTTGGTAATCCAAATATCGGGTAAGGGGGGTCGTCTGGATGTATGGCCAGTTTAATCCCAGCTTCCTCAGCAACGGGAACAATTTCCAAAAGAAAATGAATGAGATGAATACGGAGTACCCCTTCATCTATTCCCTTGTAAGTATCTAAAGCCTCTTGAAATTGGCCCAATGTAAAACTCTCTTCGCTTCCGGGTAAACCGGCTATAATATTGTGCTGTAGTATTTTACGATCTTCTTTGCCCATTTGCTCATAACGTGCTCTGCCATTGTTCAATTCTTCAACCGTATATTCTTTTTCTGCATTAGGACGTTTCAATAAGTAAACATCAAAAGCTACAAGCGCTGCCTTTTCAAATTTCAATGCTTTTACCCCATTCTCCAATTCAAAAGCTAGATTGGTTCTTGTCCAGTCTAACACTGGCATAAAATTATAGGTAACCACCTTGATGCCGCAGGCAGACAAATTGCGGATGGATTCTTTGTAATTCTCTATATAGTTTTCAAACCCTTTAGCCTGTGTTTTTATCGCTTCATGAACAGGAATGCTTTCCACCACGTCCCAATCTAACCCCGCTTCTATAATCAACTGCTTATGCTTTAAAATATCTGCCGTACTCCAAACCTCGCCATTCGGCACATGATGCAATGCAGTCACTACGCCAGTACAACCAGCCTGCCTTATATCAGCCAAGCTCACCGGATCATTTGGTCCAAACCAGCGCATGGTTTGTGTCATTGAATACACACTATTGGTATTACTCATGGTTTATTATCACAGAAAAAGCAGGAACAAGTCCTGCTTTAAGCACTAAATATAATGCAAGTTTCAATTATGAAAGGTAAGATAACTCCCTTTTATTATCGAAAACGTTTGCGTCTCTCTTATTTTACTGCATACTTGTATGTTTTTCTTCCAAGCATACCATCTGCATTTATACCTTCAACCGTTACCCTGTAAGTTCCTTTACCATCACTGTTAAAAAAGTTGAACTTTGCTTTTCCTTCTGCATCTGTCTTTACTGATGGGTTCCAGTAAATAGTTGATCGTAAATCAGCAACCTTAGTATCATTACCATCATTCTTGTAAACAGGAGAGTAAAATTCTCTTACCACATTAAATCCTCGTGGGTTAATATTGGTCATATTAGGATTATAAGTAGTACGTATCGAGCCCATTCCTCTTTTGGTAACAAACGACAATGCTACACTACCGATCATATTGATCAATGCCTGATTGCTACGAACTACATCTACACGTGCAATGTCGGCTGGATCCATCAAGAAGAAATCCTGACTCTCGCACTGGCTTATTTTCCTGCCATCTACAATTATTGCCATAACTTCGCCTCTGGTAACTGCAACCTCAACGGGACCGCACTGATCAGAATTATCCTGTCTAAATGAAATATTAGGCACTTTAAACTTTAACCATTCTAAAATGTTCATATAAGCAATGTCACTTGGCAGATACCTTATAGTTTGATCAGCGTGCCCTTCCATAATCAAGTCCATTCCAAATGCTCTTTTTTTCTTTCCAGCGGTGATCTGAACTTCATTAAGCTGTTGTGTACGTCCCAGCATTCCGCGTTTCTGAAGCTCCTCTTCTTGTTTTTTACTATTATCAAATGCCGCTTGCAAAGTCTTACGCTGATCAGTGTCAAAGTCACCTATGTTTGGATTCGGACTCATCATCTCATCACGTAACCTATCTACTTTAATCTCTACGTTCTTTCCACCCTTATCCGTTGTCCCTTGTAAAGAAAACCTAATCTCACTTGTTATTAACAGGTTCTTAAATTTGTAAACTCCATTTGCATCAGTTATGGCCTCGTCAGGCAAGCCAGTTAATTTATTGCTCAAAAGCAGCACTTTTCCACCTACAACTGGCTTATTACTCAATGTAAATAATTTTCCCGTAATTTCCGAAGTTAACTTCTCTGCTTGATATGGAAGATTAAAAGGCGTTTCAGAAATGATATCTTTCCATGCAAATCTCCTGTAACCCTGCGTCATCATCAACAAGTCCAGGTTATTTTTGGTCTCCACTGTTGGGTTATTAAAATAATAATTCGGTTTTTCTATGTAGCCTTTAATATCAGAGCTCAATAGAATATGAGATATTATCGTATTTTCTTTTGTTTCATCGTAAGGTGTAGCTGCTTCATTAATAACAGAAACAGAGAAGTCGCCGCGTATAGGTACTTTCTTATCATCCAGTGCTTGTAATGTAAGTTCCACCTTTTCTCTGGCACCATAACTTTGCTTATCAGAACCGAGTTTAAGATCCATTAGGTCATTATTCTGCACAAAAGCAATACGTTCATTAAGCGGATCCCCCGCAGTTGAGAACAGCGTAAACTGTACAATACCAGATGGAAGGTCTTTAGCAGGTATAGAAATAGAAACTGCTGCTTTATTAATCGGAACAGAGGTTGCCATGTGAACATTTCCCCCTGTTTGAGCTACGAGATTTGCAGTCTGTCCAGCTGTTTTATACAAATCCGGACTGGCGTTTATTCTTACCAAAATTGTATCTGTTTCTGGATTATTATAGATACTAAGCACATAACCTTTATCTAATGCCGTAGGTAGTTTTACCACATTTTCAGATCCATCAGGATAGGTAACCTTGGCCTGATAGCTTTTACCCGCTTCCGGAAGAAATCTAAAAAATCCCATGCCCATGTTCTGAGCCTCAAATTCTGAAACTGTTTTATTGTCAGCATCAGTAATCAATCCTTTTACAGCAACACCCAAACCATTACTCCCTGTAGCCTTAAAAGCAACTCTGGTACGGATACCATTGACAAGAGGCCCGCTTTCCGGAAAGAATTGTAAATCGGTCGATGCAGAGACGGATTTCACTGTAAAATCTTTGGTAATAAACTGCTTGTCCACCGTATTAATTTTACTGTGAATCCTGGTTCCAAATACATTACCAGATTTACCAGGTTGCAGCACAACTCGTAAAACACCATTGTTATCTGTGGTCTTCTTTTGGGTAGTGATCATATCATAACCTTCCAAAAGGTCATAGTTAACGGTTTTATTGGCAAGAGGTTCTCCCCTATCGTTTGTATAAGTCAATACTGCGGTTACAACAGGCTTAACACCGTCCTTACCAAATTCATAGTCTATTTTTGCAAATACTGGATTTGTTACAGAGTTACCAATGCTAAATACTTTATCATAATAATAAGCTGGCCCGGCATTTCTCATCCATTGAGTATAAGCACGGATTCGGTAGTTACCTTCTCGGAAACTACTGTCTGCAAGCACAAATGCACCCTTACTCATACCTGCAGTAACAGGTAATTTAAGCGCAGTAATAAGCGAGTCAGATTCGGTAATTAGATCAACATAGAGCGCACCGCTCAATGCGGATAAATTATGTTTGCTTCCAATTGTTACATAGCCTTTAAACCAAATGGTATCTCCTACCACATAGTACGGCTTGTCAGTGTGTAAATAAACTTTTTCTTGTGGATTGGTGTCGTTCCACTTTTGCAGTGCAGACACAATTTTATCTACCGGATCATCGCCTTTTGGAATAAAAGCGAAAGTAAATAAAGAAATCAGGGCTAGGGCGAGAACTGAGCGTTTCAAATTCATAGAGGGAATTAATTAAATTGATTAGAAGCCTTAAATATAGTGTAAAAAATATTTATTAACCAAACTATATAAATTGGATACCCTTTTATCAAAGTATACTTAAAGCATAGCTCTTACCCGCCTGGGTTTCAAAACTATATTTAAAATCATTTCCACTTGTGGTGCTTTTCACAACCCAAAAAGCCGACTTAAGCTTCGTTTCACTCCTTAATTGGCAGGTTCCTCCAGAAAGAGATTTGATCACGATTTTAATTAGCTTCCTATCCTTCCACTGCAAGTCGACTATCTCAAAGTTACCCCTTGCACGCAGTCCTTTAACTTCTCCATTAGGCCATGCTTTTGGCAATGCCGGAAGCAATTGTAATTCTCCAGTATGACTTTGAACCAGCATTTCGCAAATTCCAGCGGTATATCCGAAGTTACCGTCAATCTGAAAAGGCGGATGTGCGCAGAACAGGTTTGAATAGATCCCTCCTCCTACATTATAATCCACTCCAGAGCCCCCCACGGGCGTAATAAAATTCTTCAATAACACATAAGCATGGTCGCCGTCCAGTAGCCGTGCCCAGAAATTCATTTTCCAAGCCATAGACCATCCGGTAGATACATCACCTCTTGCCAATAAGCTAGTCTTTGCAGCCTTTGCCAATTCTGGGGTAGTTAACGGACTAATTTCTCTTCCGGGATGCAATCCAAAAAGATGCGAAACATGGCGGTGTGTATCTTTAGGATCATCCCTGTCTGTCTCCCATTCCTGCAATTGTCCCCATTTTCCAATCTTTGGCTTCAGTAGGTGATCTTTCAAGTCCGCTACATGGTTGCGGTATTCTTTATCGATTCCCAAAGCATCGGCAGATTCAATATAATTTGTAAACAAATCGTATACAATCTGTTGATCGTGAGTAACGCCATCTTCGGTAGGACCATGCTCTGGCGACCAACCCAAGGGTGATACTAAAGTGCCATCAGACCTGTGTTTCAAATGGTCATCCCAAAACTCTGTAATCTCCTTTAATATCGGGTAGGCAAATGTTTGGAGGTAGCCTTTGTCCTTTGTATAGGCGTAGTGTTCCCACAAAGCCTGTGCATACCACGCGCTACCCGGAGTATTCCAGAGATAACTCTCCCCACCAAAAGGGTTACTTTCTGTACGTAAAGTCCAACCCCTTACGCCTGGATATTCCTTCTGGGTATTGATTTTTCGCACCTCTCTAATGGCGTTAATATGGTCTAGGTAAGGGAAATGACATTCAGAGAGATTTGCTGGTTCAGCTAACCAATAATTCATCTGTATATTAATATTGGTATGGTAATCACTTCCCCATGGCGGGTTATTACGCTCATTCCATAGGCCTTGCAAATTGGCTGGCAAGCCTCCCTTTCTTGAAGAACTGATCAATAAGTAACGTCCATACTGGAATATCAGCGCTTCCAATTCCGGATCTGGAGTTTTCTTGTAATCCAAAAGTCTTTGATAAGTAGGCTCCTTTAAAATATGCAAATTTGAAGAACCCAAATTTAGAGATACGCGACTAAACAGCTGCTGGTAATCCTTTAAATGGGCACTTAGCAAATCACTATATGGCTTTGCAGCAGCACGCGTAATTATCTTTATATTCTTAACAGCAGGTGCCTCACCCTTCCAGTATTGAGATCTGTCATTTGCAAAATCGGTTGATGCAGCCAAGTATACCGTAAAAGCATCAGCATTACTTATCCTCAACTGCATACCGCCCTTTCCGTCGTTTTCTGCAACGGCAGTCCCCCCTGTAATAGATACCTTTGCATCTGCTTGATAAAGCATATTATTACTCAACTTGCCAGCTACAGATATAGTATTTCCATCTGCTTTCACCAATGCTCCGCGTTCATCCTTAAGTCTGACAATCCCAGAGTAAGCCCCTTTTGTTGTCGCGGTAAAACGAAGCACCATCACCTTATCAGGAAAGCTGCAAAAATACGCACGCTTGTAAAAAACATTGCCTTTGCTATATGAAACCTCATGTAATGATTTGTTAAGGTTCAGCACCCTTTTATAATCAGTTGGAATTTCCTGATCTTTCCCGTTAAGGTCAATGAACAAATCTCCAAAAGCCTGATATTCACCTCTATCAATCTCATTGCCAGTCCAAAGCGTATTGTCATTAAACTGTATGTGTTCGTTGTAGATGCCTCCATAAACCATCCCGCCTATTCTGCCATTTCCTATTGGATAGGCGTCTGTCATCCAAACCTTAGCCGGTTTGTTGTCCCATATCTTCAAATCAGTTTCTAAAACTGGTATTTTCTTTACCTGTGCATGTACCGTCGTTGTAAAAAGAAACAGTAAAAAAGTTTGATTAATTAGTTTTATACGTTTCATATTTGGTGTGTATTTCATTCCTTGTGCAGTGGCGATCATATCAAATGTAGTGGCTAACCCACACAATCCAATTCATAAAATAAGTAATTTGAGGTATTATTCCGCACTTTGAATATATTGCTTAATATTATGCTAAATACCTAGAGGTTAGAGGCACATCATCAACCAAATATTTGACCATGAATACACGCAGAAACTTCCTCCAAAACCTAGGCTTATCAACCCTTATGTTGCAATTAACACCCTTAAACAGCTGGGCAGAAAGCAACATCTTAACCAATGAGCGTTATGATGGTCCGGTTTTAAGAGTCGCCATTATGGGCTTGGGTAGCTATGGTTCCCGTGTTGCAGATGCCATGCAGGCCTGCACTAGGGCCAAACTAGTTGGCGTTATCAGTGGGACGCCTTCAAAAATTAAAGACTGGCAAAGTAAATACAACATTCCAGAAAAGAACTGTTATAACTACCAAAATTTTGATCAGATCAGGAACAATCCTAATATAGATGCCGTGTATGTGATTACCCCAAATGCTTTGCACCACAACCAGGTACTCCGTGTTGCGAAAGCTGGAAAGCATGTCATCTGCGAAAAACCAATGGCCTTAAATGCCAAAGAAGGCCATGAAATGGTTGATGCCTGCAAAAAAGCAAAAGTTAAACTATTGGTGGGCTACCGCATGCATTTTGAACCAAGAACACTTGAAATCATCAGAATGAGAAACGCAGGCGAGTTTGGTAGAATTCTGTTTTTCCAGGGTCTTTGTGGGTTTCGTGCAGGCGATCCTGCTCAATGGCGCTTAAACAAACAACTTGCAGGTGGTGGTTCCATGATGGATATTGGAATTTACGCCATAAATGGAGCAAGGTATATGGTAGGGGAAGAACCTGTATGGGTTACCGCACAAGAAACAAAAACAGACCCTATTAAATTCAAAGAAGGGGTGGATGAAACGATACAATTCCAATTCGGCTTTCCCAGTGGTGCAACGGCTTCCTGCTTATCCACCTATAACATGAACAACCTGGATAAATTCTTTCTAAATGGCGAGAAGGGATTTGCAGAATTACAACCATCAACAGGTTACGGACCAATACAGGGCAAAACACATAAAGGAGCATTAAACCAGCCGATTACTGTACATCAAACGGTACAAATGGAAGAAATGGCGCAGATTATTTTTGAGAATAAAAAACCGATTGTTCCCATAGATGGCGAGGAAGCGGTTAAAGACCTCAAGATCATCGATGCCATTTACCTGGCAGTAAAAACTGGCAATAAGGTAGGTTTAAAATTGTAACCAATATATTATAACTTATTCCTGCTCCACTCGCTCCATGATCCTACGTATAATTTAGGAATATCCAATCCGGCATAATCCATAGCCAGTAAGGTATGACAAGCGGTAATTCCTGAACCACAATGTACAATTACATGCTTAGGATCAACATGGCCTAGCGCGTTTAAGTATTTTTCTTTCAGTACTTCAGCTGAAAGGTAGGAACCACTTGAATCTAAATTCTCAGTATAGGGGATATTAATTGCACCCGGAATGTGACCGGCTACTAAATCAATAGGCTCAGTTAACCCAGCATACCGATTGGCATCGCGAACATCAATCACAATATGATCATCTTTTTGCACCACTTCCTCAACCTCAGCCATATCAGCCAAACCTAACTCCCAAGAAGTGATCTCATAATAGGGAACAGATTTTGGAATCTCTACACAAGTATTAGTAGGAAATCCTGCCTTTACTGCAGCTTGATAACCACCATTGATAACCTGAACTTTCTCATGACCAACAGCCCTCAGCATCCACCACAAACGTGCAGCGGCATTACCGCCGTTTTTATCATCGTAAACTATTACATGGGTATCTTTTGAAATTCCTAATTTTGCAAGAAACGAAGCAAACTGCTCAAAGCTTGGAAGTGGGTGCCTACCTCCTATTGCAAAATCACCAATATTTGCCAGGTCGTTGTTTACATCTGCAAAAAAAGCACCAACCAAATGCTGTTCGTCAAAGCGGATTTTCGATCCTGCACTGGCATCAACAATAACTACATTTTCAAATGAACCCAAGCTGGCCAGTTCTTCAGGTAATATAATTGGGGATATTTTTACAGACATATTTACAACTCTATTTCTTAGAAATCCTGTATAATTTACCTCCATCAGTTGCAGCATAAATAGCACCATCTTTCCCAGTTGCCATGCAGCGCCAGCGCTCATTTTTATCAGCAAGCAGGCGTTCTTCACCTACCACTTTATTATCTTTAATTACCAAACGAACAATATGTTGTCCACCCAAGGCACCTACAAACAGGTTGTTTTTCCATTCAGCAATGTTACCGGTATAAAACATCATACAGCCTGGCGAAACACTAGGATCCCAGTAATAAACAGGTTGTACTATACCTTCTTTTTGTTGAATGCCATCATAAACCTTCTTGCCGTTATATTCGATCCCATAAGTAACAAAGGGCCAGCCATAGTTACCACCTGCTTTAATTAAATTAATTTCATCACCACCACGCGGACCAAATTCAGCTTCCCAAAGATCTCCAGTAAGCGGGTTAATGGTTAAACCATCTGGGTTGCGGAAACCATAAGCATATATTTCTGGCTTAGCATCTGCCGTGCTCATAAAAGGACTACCTGCAACAGGTTTTCCTTCTTTAGTAATGTGAATAATTTTACCGGTTGTAGCACTCAAGTCTTGTGCCTTTTTACGGATGTCTTCGGACTGGCGATCGCCGGAGCTAACAAAGATATTCCCTTGTTTATCAAATACCAGGCGCGAACCAAACTGACCTGCTCCTTTATAGCGTGGGGCGGCTTCAAATATGACACGTACATTTTCTAATTTAGTTTCGTCGGCTGATAACTTACCCTTAGCCACGGCAAGAGTAGCACCTTCATCGCTGGGTTGCGCATAAGTCCAGTAAACCATGCGGTTCTTTGTAAAATCACGATCTATATTTACATCCAACAAACCACCTTGTCCTTCAAACTGTACCGCTGGAAATCCAGTAATCGTTTTATCAACTTTACCGGCAGTTGTCAATATCTGCATAGTTCCAGGCTTACCGCTAATTAATAAGCGCCCATCTGGCAAGACATGCATCCCCCATGGTCCTTTTAAGTTTGTGCTAATAACTGTTGATACGTAGGGAGTGGCTGTAGTAACGCTACCGATGCGTGTCTGTCCGGCAAAAGCCGGCTTGTAATCGCTATTGGCATTAACCTTTTCAACTGGCTGACCATTTTGCGCAAAAGCGGCTGAATTTGCGGATAATAAAAAAATGCCAAGGACAAATGGCTTATAAATTTTTGAATACTTCATATCAATCATGGATTATTTTCAATCAAACTACAACAATAAGGACATTATGTTTAATTACAACATTATTTTCGCAAAATAGTTTATTCTGATGGAAGCCCCCGATATTTTGTTCTAAGATTTTTATCATTTAACAAGCTAAATTTATATGGAAAAGTTAACCTAATATTAATGTTGAGCACGTCTTTTTTTAATTTTAATGACCTAATATAGCACCTTTATTATATGAAGAATTTTATGCCTCAAGATGTAATACCCTGCCTTCCGAAGCAATTCGGGAATTAGGTTCTACCACAAATGATATTCCCTTAGGGCGTTAATTAATTTTAATCTTTTTAATAAATAAAAATGAAACAATCATATATTTTAGTCATTATCGCCCTTATTTGCGGCGGACATGCTTTTGCACAGTTACCCGGAAAAACAGCTGAAAACAATCAAATCCTATTGCCCAATGGATGGAAGTTAAGTCCGGCAGGCCATTCAATCCAACTCGGAGATTTACCATTGAACCTTCAACTCAGTTCGTCTGGTAAATATTTGGCAACCACCAACAACGGACAAAGCACACAATCACTTCAATTGATAGACCCTAAAACGGAACGAATAATAGATGAACGCGTATTAGCGAAATCATGGTATGGGTTGGCATTTAGCAATGATGAGCAACACCTGTATGCATCTGGAGGCAATGACAACTTGATCTACGATTTTCGGTTGAAAAATGGAATGCTAGGCACTTGTGACACCATTAAACTTGGCCAGGTATGGCCAAAAGGCAAGATTTGCCCGGCCGGTATTGTGGTTAACAAATCCAATAGCAGGCTTTATACCGTAACAAAAGAAGACAGTACACTATATATCATCAATCCCGGAGAAAAGAAAATCCTTAAAAAAGTTCAGCTCCCTGCAATTGCTTACAGTTGTGTGTTATCTAAGGATGAAAGCAAATTGTATGTTTCATTATGGGGAGGGAAAGGCATAGCCATTGTTAACCTAACTACTGAAAAAATAGTGAAAACTATTCCCGTAGGCGATCACCCTAACGAATTGCTACTTAATAGCAAAGGAACAATTCTTTTTGTGGCCAATGCCAGCGACAATACAGTATCGGTAATAAATACAATATCCGCTAAGGTGATAGAAACCATTGCTACAACCCTTTACGCAACTCAATTAACAGGATCTACAACAAACGGACTTGCGCTGAGCGCTAATGAAAAAAGCTTATACATTGCTAATGCAGATAACAATTGCCTTGCAGTATTTGATGTTAGTAAACCGGGCAGCAGCCAGAGCCAGGGTTTCATCCCGGTTGGTTGGTATCCTACCAGTGTTAAAACGCTGGGTAACAAAATATTGGTAAGCAATGGAAAAGGCAATACCTCATTACCCAACCCTAAAGGGCCGCAGCCAATTTCTAAAGTAGATAACAGTGGTTACCACATGGGTAGCACGGCTAACGATAGGTTACAGTATATAGCAGGCCTATTTAAGGGTAGTTTATCTTTTATTACAGTACCGAAACCAGAGGAGTTGAAAGTATATTCTAAGCAAGTGTATGCCAACACCCCGTTTAACAATAAAAGGACGATTGAAGCTGATGGAGAAGCAGGAAATCCAATTCCTCGCAGAGCCGAAGAGAAATCGCCCATTAAACATGTTTTCTATATCATCAAAGAAAACAGAACATACGATCAAGTACTGGGCGATCTGCCGCAGGGCAATGGCGATTCGTCTTTGTGCTTATTTGGCAGAAGCATAACACCAAATCAACATGCATTGGCTGAGAATTTTGTATTGCTGGATAACTTTTATGTAGATGCTGAGGTTAGCGCTGATGGTCACAATTGGAGCATGGCAGCTTATGCCACGGATATCATTGAAAAAACATGGCCTACAAGTTATGGTGCTCGTGGTGGCTCTACCAGTTTTGAGGGTGGTAGAGTAGCAACTTATCCTAAAGACGGTTTTATTTGGGATTACTGCAAGCGGGCTGGAGTAACTTACAGAAGTTACGGCGAATTTGGCGCCTATTCCAAAGCCGGCATCAAATCGTTGCAAGGACACATGGGTCCAAATTCTCCAGGATTTGATATGGACGTTACAGACCAGGTAAGAGCAGATGCCTGGGAACACGACTTCGATTCACTGTTAACTGCAGGAGTGGTTCCGCAATTTAATACACTTAGGATTTCTAACGACCATACCAGCGGTCAGAAAATAGGTAAAGTATCTCCTCAAGCTGCTGTGGCCGATAATGACTTGGCTGTAGGGCGTATCATTGAACACATATCACATAGTTCTGTTTGGAAAGAATCGGTAGTATTCATTCTGGAAGATGATGCGCAAAATGGCCCTGACCATGTAGATGCACACCGATCGCCCGCTTATATTGTAGGCCCTTATGTTAAACGAAATACTGTAGTCAATACCATGTACTCCACATCCGGTTTCTTGAGAACGATGGAGCTGATTCTCGGACTTCCTCCTATGAGCCAGTATGACGCAGGTGCGATGCCGTTATTTGAATGCTTTACCAGTAAGCCAGATTTTACTCCATATACGCTGTATAAGCCTTTGATAAATCTCGATACTAGAAATGTGGCAGTAAATAAAAGCAGTAAACGCTCAGAACTTTTCAACTTCGCAAAAGAAGATGCTGTGCCAGACTTAGACCTAAATGAGGTAGTTTGGAAATCTGTAAAAGGCGAGCACAGTGTTATGCCTGCACCAAAACGAAGCGCCTTTGTTATTCTGGAAAAGAAAAAGAAAAACGATGATGATTAGTTAGGGTAATAGTAAATAGATTTATTGTTTTTATTGTAAGGATTTTAGGCTTTTCCCGACAAACTTTATAGCCTATATTTATGCTTATGAAGTACAATAATGACTGATAAACCTAGCGAAACCCAGATACAAAAAAATACCGCTGATCCGGTAAATTGGGTATCTAACTATTCTGACTACCTTTTTCGATATGCTATAACCAGGCTGAATGACCAAGAACAGGCCCGCGATCTGGTGCAGGAAACTTTTCTTGCAGCGCTAGAGAAGCTGGAACAGTTTAAAGGAGTCAGCTCAGAAAAGACATGGCTAACTGCAATAATCAAAAATAAGATCATAGACGTTTACCGTAAAAAATCTTCCGGGTTAGCAAAAAATGCAGAAACAGAAAGTGCAGATTACGATCAACAAGACTTTTTTAATCCGGACGACGGGCACTGGAACGTTCAGCATCATCCAAAAGAATTTGGCATTGAACACGAAGACCACCTGATCAGCAAAGAATTCCAACAGGTCTTTCAGCAATGCATGCAGAAGCTCCCAGCTTTGTGGTTTACAGTGTTTAGTATGAAACATCTTGATGATGAGGGAACTGAATTTATTTGTAGCGAACTCAAACTGACCCCAGCTAATTTCTGGGTAATTATTCACCGTACGAAAGTAAGCCTCAGGTCTTGCCTTCAAAAAAACTGGCTGTAATGGATCCAATCAAAAAAATAGCTTACAACTGTAGGCAAGCAACATATCTTATAGAAAAGCAGCAGATTAGTAGTATTACTTTAAAGGAAAAGATTGAATTAAAAATCCATTTGATGGGATGTTCTATCTGTAAGCTATTTCAGCAGCAAAGTATGCTGATCAACAAAATGGCAAGTAAACATTTTGCTGATCAGCATAAACACATTAGTCTAGACACACAGTTTAAAGAAGATTTACAGCAGAAAATTAACGATAGACTGCACAAAAATTAAGCTGATAAGCTATTAAAGTTCTGTTAATAATGTTTTAATAGAAGCCCGCTTCTGATAATTTTTATCAAAGTGAACAAACTTAATTTTCCCAGACGGACTGATAATGTAAGTAGCCGGAACAGGTAAAGTATGGCGATTATTTCCATTATTAGCTTCCAAGTCTACACCGTAAGTTTTATATTTCGCAAAAGTGTCATCATCCATCCTATAATCCACACCATACGCTTTCATGATCTTATCATCCGCGTCCTGTAACATCGAGAAAGAAGCATTGGTTTTCTTAATTGTTGCGTTGATGTTCTCTTTCGTTTCGGGTGTTATACCTATCACATAAGCATTTTTACCAGTTAGCAATTGTAACGAATCCTGCAATTCTTTAATGTGTTTGTTGCAAAAGGGACACCATTGGCCGCGGTAAAAAAACAGAACAACTGATTTCTTAGATTTAAGAACTTTCTTTAAATCTATCTTTTTGCCATTTTGGTCTATGCCGCTAAAAAACGGGGCCTGCTGCCCTACTTTCAATCCACTTTGCGCATAAACGCATATTTGCAGACATACAAGTGTTAAAGCAATAAAAATTGTTTTTTTCATTTGTTTAATATTTTGGATTTTCATATTTATGATATCTCGTGTAATGTCTTAGTCGGTCCGGTGAATAATACCTTACAAAAAAATAAAATAGATATTATCCTACCCTCAGCGGTCTCACCTCTACTTTACTAGGCAATGTTCTTGCAGGCATATTTAGCAAATCAACCACCATTTGTCCAATATCCTCAGGTTGTATTTTCCAGCCATCTTTTTCTGCATCAGGCTGATGATCGGCAAAATGGGTGGCCACAGACCCCGGCATAATAGTGGTTACTTTAATGTTATACTTTCTTAAATCAAGCATTGCCGCCTGGGTAAAACCTGTTAATCCGAATTTACTGGCATTATAAGCAGAAGCTCCCGGAAAAAAGTTAGTACCTGCTAAACTTGAGATGGTGATAATATATCCTTCGCTTTTTTTCAAAGCATCTAAAGATGCCTTTATACTAAAAAACACGCCCGTTAGGTTGGTATCTATCGTGTCATGCCACAACTCTTCGCTTAGCTCATCTATTGGTGCAAAATAACCAACACCTGCATTAGCGATCAGCACGTCCAATTGCCCCCAAGTATTCAATACATCTTGAACTGTTTTAGTCTGCGAAACCAGGCTTTTTACGTCAGCTTCCAATCCAATAACCTCACCAAATTCTTTTAATTGTTGTACAGCACTATCCGCATTTTCCTTACTGCGACTAGTTATCGCAACTTTATATCCTTTTAATAATAAAGACTTTGCAACACCAAAGCCTATACCCTTTGTTCCTCCTGTTACTAACGCTACTTTTTTCGTTTCTTTTTCCATAGTGGTAATCGATATATAAAAAGCAATATCGGGTTATTAAAAAAGAAAAAATGTCATATTATTATTAAGTTTCTGCTATACGTGTTCATTTGATGTGTTAGTCTTGTTATTCCTAATCAATGGCTGTATCTTGAGCTGATAATTAACAATTGACATGAAATATCTCCTTTTAGTATTGTGCCTGTTCAGTTTAGAGAGTTTTTCTCAAGATTTTAAAACTCAGCTTGCGAAGCACAGGAAAAACTATACCGAAGATTTCTTAAAGGATAAAAGGTCTCCACTAAATGAAAAAGACCTACAGTATCTACGTTTTTATGAGGCAGATAGCAATTATAACGTTAAAGCCAATGCAACTATCTTAACAGATGCCACGCCCTTTATAATGCCTGTATTTTCTGGCTCGGGTGCAGAATATGTTCCTTACGCCTTGTTAAAATTTACGTTAGCTGGCAAACCACAGGAACTTACCGTATACAGGAATACCTCATTCTTAAAAAGGCCTGAATTGGCAGACTACCTGTTCCTGCCTTTTACGGACCTAACCAATAGCTCTGCAACTTATGCCGGCGGCAGATACCTGGATTTTAGAGAAGGTGATTTTAAGTCTGGAACACTATTTATCGACTTTAATAAAGCTTACAATCCTTATTGCGCTTTTAGCGGGGGGTACTCCTGCCCAAAGCCACCAGATGAAAATCATTTAAAGATAGCCATTGAGGCGGGGGAGCAGAATTTTGCGCTCGATAAAAAACATTAATTTTCCCAAACAAAAAGGACACAATTGTAGTAGAAGAATACAGGAAATCACCGTAAATTAAATAAACGTTAAAACAGAAAACATGAAACGTACAGCAAAAGCACATTGGAATGGCAACTTACAAGAAGGTAAGGGCGAAATCAGTACCCAAAGTACCATACTTAATGAAACTCAATATTCATTTAAGACCCGTTTTGCAGATGGCGTGGGCACCAACCCAGAAGAACTAATAGCGGCTGCCCATGCAGGTTGCTTTACCATGGCCGTTAGTGCTACCCTAACCCAACAAGGTATCACCGCAGGTGATTTAAGTACAGAAGCTATTTTGGATCTTGATATGCAAGCTTTAAGCATAACTGGCATCCATTTAGAATTGAAAGCCAGTGCAATTGACGGCGTTGACGAAGCTAAATTTAAAGAGGTTGCAGAAAGCGCTAAAGCAAATTGCATCGTATCAAAAGCACTTAACGTACCAATTACTTTGAGTGTAACCTACGGATAGGTAATAATTTTGCCTTTTAACATTAGAGAAAGCCAGCGTTAAATTAATAGCGCTGGCTTTTTGACGTTTTGATCAGGGGCAATAATGCTGTTGATCTTATCAGTTGATATATAAGCTGATTGATAATGCGAAAATTATTATTGCAAAACTATCGTGATTAAAATATTAGAAAGATTAGCGATACAGACTACCTTTGCAAAAATGAACACAATGAGCGAAATAGAAAAATATTCAGTTTTAGACTATATAGTAAAAACATTAAAGAATGCCTTAACCGATGCAAAACTAGATCACAAAGCACCTAATGAATACGTAATTAAGGACGGTAATGACGAGATATTTCTTAAACAGGAACCTACTAATGAGGGCAATGCTGCTGTCATCATCATAACAGATAAAAGACATATCATCTTTAGTGAAGATTTATTAGAAACCCTGCGACACATACACAAAGATGCTGTAGGAAATCCACAGCTAAAGGAAGCTTTGGAAACCGCTACTATTATCATTAATGACTTAGATATCGAGACTGAGTTGGTTTTCCAGGCCATAAAAGATCAGTTAGATCAGTTGAGTAATAGCTATGAGTTTATACAATCGGTTGAAAACAACATCACTAAAATTGGAGCTGGTTTTAAATTTGGCAAACACATTTTCAGGCTAAACATTAACAACGAACCGAAGGAGATTTCAATAGAAACAAGATTTACTCCAACTTTTGATCCTGGTATTAAGAAAACAATAGCTGCCGATATCCTAAAAGTTCAGTCCGCTGTAAATAAAATATTTAAAGAAGATTGATTTCCTAGTAAGCCTCCTAACTGACGTCCCTTCAGACTATACTTCTATACAAAACAAGTACTTTTAGTGTAGAAGTATAGTCTTTGTATCGAAGAAGTATCGAGAGCGTTCTAAAGCAGGTGTGTTTTGCCCTATTCCTGTTATGAACACTTTACTTACTTTGTTTAAAGCCCCATGGCCTTTAAATACGTCAATGAACTTCCGCTGCCTGCTATCACAGCCTGCAGTTTAAATCTAACTAGTCGATTTATTAAAAAATTGAAACCGGAACACTTACCTATTATTATTAGCCGATCAGCAATGATGGAGCGCGTTCAGGATGCCAACAAATTGTTGGGATTTACCCGATAGTTAATATAATTGTGGCTTATAAAAAGCTCGTTTTATTACAGTTACAAATGTAGGTAAAATAGCTGATATTTCCAAATAAATTTGTAAATTTTTTTGAATTAAACATATTGATTTATAACACATTAACTATATTTTTATCATCTCTAAAACTACCGTTTTTACACCTCATTTATTACTTGTTTTGATACTATAATTAGGACTGAATTCAACTTATATAGTCTTTGGGACTTCCGCTATACTTCTACATTGAAAAGAACTGTTTTATAGAGGGTTGTCAACAATAGGTGGTGTTTGTAGCGAATTGGAGTAGCGGCAAACAAATGCTGCTTCTGAAAGTAAACATTGCGCCATTTTAAAATTTAATCCCGAATAATATAATTAGCACCTTCATAGTTTGTAGGGGGTTTCGTGCAGGTAACTAGGTACATTGTAGCACTCAGCATATCCCTTACCGCACCAAATGCCCTATTTACCCCCTTTCAGTGCTACAACACCCCTAACAGAGTATCTAAAGATGAGCTATTCTTCTTCCACAGCACTCATTGCTGGAAACCTAGTTAAATGATTGCCTAAAATTTAAAGG
>JANXVH010000018.1 GCA_025351765.1 Pedobacter sp. | reverse complement strand
CAGCTCATCATACACATAGTACGTGGAAAGGTTTTGGGTTACACCCCCTATCACGGTAACTCTTCTTTTTAATATGACCTGCCCATCCAGGTTCTTATATTCGTAAATTGTTCCTGCAGTGCCCGTCACATTTTCATCTTTGACAAAAGTTGCTCTCAGCAACAAGCCATCGTAATATTCATTGTTATTAGTTCTTGTTAGTCAATCCAAGACTATTAGCAAAACCGTAGGCTCTGCCTTATAAGATTAAAAAATATTAAGCACCCGAAAATTTTAAATCTCCAATTTGTTTTCTACATTCGTCAGAAGACTTAAAAACATTACTCTCAAGAAGATGAAAAATGACAATACATTCTGGAACTGGTTTAAAGAAAATGAGGCTAAATATTTTTTTCTTAATCATATTGACGATGAAGACGAGAGAGAGAGGCTTTTAGATGATTTCTTACAGCATTTACATCAATATTGTGACAATTTATATTTTGAGATTGGTGGTCTTCCGGATGAAAAACAGGACTTAATTATAACTGCTGCGGGAAACGAAGATTTTTTCAATGAGGTAGACACTTTAGTAGAGAATGCACCATCATTAAAATATTGGAATGTAATAGCACTCAAACCGGCAATAGGCGAAGGAGTAGTCAAATATAAGGAAGTTGAGCTGGACCCTAAAAAGATGTATTTTATGCCTCTTGAAAACGACTCTTCAAAGAAAATTGGGCTGCGAGTATACGAGGCTAAATATGATTCAAATAAAGAAGATGATTTTATGAATTGTCTATATCTGATACTTGACAATCTTTTGGGAGAAAGATCTAGTTCCCAAGAAATAGGCTATCTCGAGATTCAACCCCTAACTTCAAAAATTGAAACTGATGATTTAATTCAACTTATAGATCTTCCGAAGTACGTAAGATGGAAAAGATCAAAGATTTAATTTCTTCAGTCGCTAACTAAGCGCTTCAATTTGATCCGGTGTATGAGAATAATGTTTCATTTTAAAAAAGCCAGCATAATTTAGACCTATACAAGGGGAAATATCTCCGTCTACCACATTTGTTTTCACAAATCTGAAGCTTTTTAATTCTGGTATTTGTTTAATAAATCCAATCGAAGATATCTCTCCACATTCGTTGAATGCTAACGAACTAAGTTTCCGAAAAACTGTTACGTAGGTATGGTTTTCAATAGCTTTACAATGATCAAAGACCAGAGATAAGAGAGTGGTTTTACTCCTATCTAAGCAGCATAAGGTTTCCAATTTGCTGCAATAATTTAGTTCTAATTCCTCCAATTGAATAAATTTTTCCAATTCATGCAACGTTACCATTGTCGACCTTGTGATTTTCAATTTTTTTAGCCATGGCACCTTCGCAATAAAATAAGAGCTCTCACTTTTAGGACTGTAATTATAAATTGATAGTTGCTCTAGGGCTTGACATTTTTGAATATTGACTAGATTTATGCTCCATTCAATTGTAAGTTGTTTTAACTTTGGAAAATAATTGAAGTCAATTTGTCTTGCCTTTCCCGACAGTAGGAGGAATTCTAAATTTATTAAAGACTGTAAGCCACTAATATTTTCAATGCCCTCTGTAATTGAAATACGTTTTATTTCTGGATGATTAGAAAGAAAATCTACATTATCTAACTTATAACCATGATATTTTGTGATTGCAATGCCTAAAAAATGATTCATTTTGAAGAAATCCATACACTCATCAATACGATCAGAGTCTATGATAAGGGATTGTCCTTCAATACTATCATATACCTTAAATCCTTGAAGTTCTAAAACTGCCATATTCTCTAAAATTTTTTAAAATAGGTCAAAGCTTATGCCTTGACCTATATAATTTAAGCCAAAAAATTAATTGATTAACCACCAGCAAACATAAGTGCAGTTGCCATAATAGTTAAAGTAGCACCTAAAATAGTAATTTTAGCAGCAGTCCCAGCGGGAGGGGGAGAAATCTGAGGAAATTTAATAAAGGATATATACCTAAACTATCTCTTATTAGTCACACAAGTAGGAAGACCTTTGTGGTCGTGCAGATAATGCATACTTAAGGTCAATACTGGACTTTTTTAACAATATTTCCTTCTTGGTCATAAGTAACCCATACGCCTATTTCTTTACCATCTTTAAAGAAAGAAGTTGACTTTACCTTGCCATTCTCAAAAAGAGTCTCCCAAATACTGTCAGCTTTACTGTTTTTAAAATAACCTTTTTGACTCAGTGTCCCGTCTTCACGCAAAACTTTAAATTCTCCACTATGAACTCCGCTGGAGTTATAATAATCTAATGAGTTTAACCTTCCGTTACTAAAAAAAAATTTAGCAGTATCTACAAGTTTACCATCCTTATATTTAACAAGGGAGCGAATCTGTCCA
Organism: Pedobacter sp.; assembly: GCA_025351765.1. GTDB lineage: Bacteria > Bacteroidota > Bacteroidia > Sphingobacteriales > Sphingobacteriaceae > Pedobacter. The sequence continues at coordinate 2,338 of JANXVH010000018.1, read as the reverse complement.
TTTTCAAACCACTCTGTTGATGGACCATTTTCCCTTCCTTTTAAATAAGTACGCTCCGCAAGCTTTTTACCACTTTCATGCCAACTTATCCAAAGTCCTTCCCGGGCTCCATTTTTCTCTTTCCCTCTTTCAAATTTCTCACCAGTACGATAGTATACTGTTCTATATTCGTTTTTTTGACATGAGGACAAAACAGTCGTTAACGTGATTAACATCACTGTTAAAGATTTTAAAAAAAAACTACCATTTTGCATCTTCTTTGCACCATTTAACATCATTTCTTTAACTTGTTTGAACACATCCGTTGCCATTTTAGCATGCTCCCCTATTGTACTACCTGTGAGGCTTTTAACCTTACTTGGAAGATCCTTGATATCCAGAGCTTTAGAAAAAACAGATTCTGGTAAATATCTTCCTGTTATTCCATCCTTGGCAAGATCAGTCCATCCATTTACCACATTTCGCACACCAGCAGTTTTTAAATCATTTATTGGCTTTAATTTCTTATTTGTAAAAAAATCAAAAGTAAAAAAAATGTAAAAGGTCGCTGGCTATTGCCGACGACCTTGACTAAAATTTACACAAGTACTTAATTGACGCTTGCTTAACACTTAAGCAAGCGGGGACACACCATTGCGCGATTGAGTTTTACTTATATTTTAGAATAAGGTTCTGGCCTTTTTAGATATTCTTCTGAAATCTCGGTTATATCCTTCATCAAAGACTCAAAGTCGATATCCAGTTTTTTTTTCTTTAGCTTATCTCTGACCAATTTGACTGTATTTAATGTGCTATCCACAATAAACTCTCTCCGTTCAAATTCGTTTCGGTCATGGAACAATTCTCTAGTAACAGGTAGATTCACGGCTATATCTTTATTTTTTGTGGAATAATTTAGAACCTTTGGTTCACTTGGTAAATCAGAAGCGGAACTAAATTCCCCTTCAATATAATATTTAACAAGTAATAACTTTAAGTCATTTCCGTATCTCTTATCTAAAGTTATTTTATCAATTAATGCACCAAAGCCGCTATTTTTCCATATGTAGGGCGTGAACATTTTTGAACCTCGTTCATCTCCACAACTTGTAAAGTATTTCACCATTTTCAATTAGATTTACTACCTGCCCATCGTTCCCTATTAAGGGGACCTGGATTCGTTTCTACTATGCCTCTTTCTTCTTTTAACATATCTGGTCTACTTCCTTTATTAAGTTTAAACATATTTTTATCGGTCATATAAAAATTACTATATCTTTTCTCTGGATTCGGCTTAGACGTAACCCCTGTTTTTAAGTACTCCCCAGCCTTAGTTTCAAGCCTGTAGAGCGTATTTTCAAGAGGACTGGCTTTAGAATTCCCATGTATAGCTGCTTTCACGACCTGAGTTGTACTTGTGGTTGCAACTTCGTCACCTACCTTTGCCAGGAATGTGCCAGTTGTTCCTTTTCCTGCTGAAGAAACTCCAGTAGCCGCATTCAATCCGTCCATTAAATGACCTCCAGCGTCCTTTAGAAATCCTTCTCTTGGAACTTGCGCCATCTTGGAATCATAACTATCAGTTGTCTTGTTATAAACTTGTGTAGCTTCCCATTTCATCCCAACATTGGCTGTATTGATTCCCAACGCATCACCTGCATTATAAACCAAATTCATGATGGAATGCTTTATCTGAACAAGTGCGGCCCCCATAGCCATCCCAGTTTGTACACCAAGTAATTCGTTATCTCCAGGATCACCCGGCACCATTCCATCTGGATCAATAAACCTTATTGGATTATCAAACACATAATTGTATGGAGAGTAACGTCTCATTTTCTCCGCCATTGGATCCACAACATGCCACCTTCCAATTACCGGATCGTAGAACCTTGCGCCATAATCATACTCATTTGAAAGAACGTCCTGCAATTCCTTGCCGTTATAAAGATAATTATTTTTATCTCCTGAAGTGAACCTGTTTGAACTTAACCCAAAAGCAAAGTACTCATCTTCCTGCACTACCCTTCTGCCCGAGCCTCCATTATTGTCAATGGTTACCCTAACATTACCCAGGTGGTCTTTTAAATTGTATTCATAACGGTAAGTGCCATTGGAATTTCTTACAGCCCTTCCCTCTTCTGTTCCTATGAAATCTATGGTACCAGAATTATTATACTGAATACCGGAAACGTAGTCCCTAACAATACTGCCCTGCACTGATCTTAGCTTTGTTCCTGTTGCATCATAAACATAGCTTGCTGTGCTTCCTGTTTTTGTAACCGTCATCGGCAGATTCAATTGGTTGTAAGCAATTGAACTTACCGACCTGGTACCGTCTGTTACCGCATTGCCATTT
>JANXVH010000002.1 GCA_025351765.1 Pedobacter sp. | reverse complement strand
TCATTGTCATTTCGCCAAAACGAGGGAAGACAGCTTGTCTCATGTAAATGATTAATGGACGAGGAGCCGTGTGAAGGGAAACTTTCACGCACGGTTTTGAAGACCAGCCGTAAAGGCGACTTTACGGCTGAGTTTAATCCTGCGCAGCAGATACAGCGAATAGCCCGACCCGATGAAATCGGGGCACGGCCAAAAGAAAAATTACATTTATTTAATAGCAAATATGCTATCCCATGATAAGATCAAAATCAGGATCAATCTGATGAAACTGGTCAAATATATCTTGCCTGATCTTATCCATTTGTTGACAGGCATGGTCTGAAAGCATATAAGTAGGACAATCTTTATCACCACAACCACAAGGTTCAATTTCATTTTTCCTTTTCAGGTCAATAAAAGTATCCCGAAGTTTAACGACCAACTTGTAAACATCGGCTACCTGACTTTTTATTCTGTTGTCAGAAATTTCATGCCTTGAAGCGATTTTTTTTATTAAAGTCCCATCTCTTAACCTGTGCATCCCGGTATTTAAAACCTCAATGGTATCTACTATTGCTTTTTCAAAATCCGGTATATTAACTTCCCTGTGAAACGGTGTGGTAAACGCTGGCCGGTCAAAACATTGCGCGAGTAATTCAACAGCGCTTTTATCGAATTGTGAAGCTAATTCAGGAAAATCCTCACCATGTACAAACCGTTTTATTAAGTCCGGTGCCTTATCCCTTAATTTTTCCTCAAACTCCACACCACTCCAAATCTCCGTTTCTTTGATACCGTATTGTAAAGCATAGCCCTTGATCATTTTGCGGCTGTTTACACTTACCCGACCTCCGCAAATGACAATAAAACAATCAGGTACACTTTTTTCTTTAACCAGCTTATCAATATCATCCGTCACCTTTTTGGTAACCAATGAACGGTAATTGGCGCATTGGTAACAAAAAGTCTTGCCACCAACGCTACCCCAAATATCCCGCCCGTCATCGTCACCCGATTGTCCCAGCCATTCCAGCGTATCCCAGGTTTTGTATTTATTTACAAAAGCAAAGGCCAGTCTTTCAAATTCATGACCGCTTCGATCTTCAAAATGTATTGGCAGCACGATCTTTTCAACGTTTAAACTATTGCGCTTCCCTGATCTTAAATAGGAAATCACACTGTCCATCGGTATTTCCTTGCCGCCCTGATCCGGCTCCAATATGATAGAATCAGCCTTTGCCCGGCGGTTATCTTTGGTAATTTCCCTTCCGATCCTAAAATCCTTTAAAGCCTTCTTTTGTTTGATGTCATTAAACAGCCGTTCAACCAATTGTATGACTTCGGTGATTGTCTTGCAAAACTTCTTTAATGGAATTAATATCAACCTGAGATCATTTTCAATCGGATCGGCTTGCCCCGGCTGATCGATGTGTTTGAATTTATGTGGGTTGCGGTTCGTGATCAAAATAGCGGGCAATAGATCTTCGGCATCCTCCCCATTAATATTATGATAAGATAACACTTCATCTTCAAAATGCACCCTATTGGTACCACGGATGACCACAGCCCTATTTTCAGCAGCAAGCGTTGCCATTTTTGCAAAGTTTTGCATCAGCACATCCGCTAACGGCTCTGACCATCCATAATCCAACAAGTAAATGTAATAATCCCTGTTAGCTTCGGCAGGAACGTTCTCAAGTGATTGAACCCATAATCCCATGGTATCTTTTTTCTTAGTGTAAGGTTTATATATTGATCGCTGAATTTTAAAAAACAGTTTATACAAGGCCCTATATTCCGCTATATATACGGCGATTACATTAAAATCTAATGATTTTACTTCGCAATACTTTTTTGTAGCATTATAAAGGGTTTTTAGCCTTTTATCTTCTGTCCAAATTTCACCGACTTTAGTAGGTACATGGCCTCCTGCATTTTTCTCCCGGTCAAAGTCCTGCATTTCAGGCCTTCGCTGAATTTGTTGTAAATAATCATTCAGTTCCCTAATTATCTGGTTCTTTAAATAAACGGGGTCACGATGCAGTTTTAATCTTTCATCGTAGTTTCTTAAGTCCAAATAATCACGCCCAAAATTTATTTTTAACCGGTTAAAGTAAGCCTCATCAATGCGATCAGCAGTATCTAAATTACGTAGTATTTCATAAGCGTCCATAGTCATTGGCAAAGGTTATTTTAAGGTTTTTTATCCTTTGCTTTACTGGGCTTACTTACTTTAACTGGTTTAGTCGTTTTAACCGATGCGATAGCCAACACATTCGTCACAAATCGTTTTCCATGATTCTGCGCCACAACAGCCATCAGCAAATATTGCAGCACCAAGGCTCCCAAATAAATCCAGCACAGCGGAGAAGTGCCGAAAAACAGAAATGGAACACCCACCACTAAAATAAATAAAAAGGCGACAGCGGTAATATCTCGCCCTAATAAAAAATCTTTATGGCTTTTTGCCACGACAACATCTTTGGTATGCGCTTTGTAAATGCCATACCAGCGTTCATTTTGATCCCGTTCGGTGACAGGCAATGTCCCGTGCAGTGTTTGCAGATTAGCCATGTTTACCCTCGGGTCTTTAGGCGCGTGGATACTAAATGCCCGCGCACCCGGTAACGGATATTTGAACCGCCAAAACACCAGTATCGCTTTTTGGTTACTGGACAACAGGCCATTTATGATAAACAGCACCAATGGGGCAATTAAGATACCTGACGACTTTAGCGATAGCATCGTTTTATAATTTTTCGTGAACGTGTCAAAATAATCCGCGAAAAAAAGAAGGATAAAAACGCCTATATTGAAAATAAAGAATGACCATAACAGCGGTGTATTCTTTTCTTTTAAACTTACTTCCTTGCTCATAGTTACATCAATTTTAATAAACATAAGGCAGAATTCCTGCCGGCGTTACCACGGTTAAAAAAACAGGTAAAGGCGTATTTAATTCAGCGAACTCCCTTTTAAACCTGAACACGCTTGCCATATCAACATCACTTAACCCGTTGGGACCTTTAGGATGGGAATGCCATTCACCTATATAGCCCAATTGACCGCCCGATCCATCGGTAACTTTTTGAATTTGCGCAGGTAATCCCTGGTGCCCCCTGAAAAAACAAACACTGTTGGCTTTGCTGTCTGGTGGGGCAGAAATTAAATCTGTTACATGGATAGTTTTGGTTTTGTAGTTGACCAAACCTATAAATAATCCACCCGTTTCATTCTTTTTAGCCTTAACTGATTCTTTTTTTATTTGCTCTAAGATCCCTTTTTTAAACCGGGTGGTCCAACTTGGGTCATTTATGGCCTGAATTACGTCGAATGGCTCCACTGTTATGGAACTGGTAGCTATCGAATACTCATCGTCATCAATAATGCGGTTCAGGAAAACTTTTCCACCAATATGCGCTTTACCCATTTCCTTTTTGATCGCCCCGGCAAAGTAGGCGCTATGTGCCGAAACTTTATCGTCGGAAAGAATGGTGGTTTCAGAATTGCATCCAACACCTACCTGCACGATCAAATTACCGTTTGTATTTGCAGCCTGCTCTCTGCTTAACCATTCACGTATTTGCTTGTCTGTCTTATAATGGCTATACAAAATAGCTTGAAGATCGTCTATCCTTGGATTCCGATGTGCTCCCTCTTTAAACAGAATACCCAAATTACCAAAATCAGAGATACTTGCACTGCATATTTGCGCACTTTCCATGCTTTTAGTTAACACCAGTTTATTGAAAAATGCCTCTGATGCCGTAAAATCCATCACCCACTTATAAATTTTAAAAGTATCGGGTTTTTCAAAGAGCCCATCTTTTAAAGATGCCCCGTTTGCAAGCCATAACTTATCATGCGGGTATATTTTCTTGATTTTATCCGCCAAAGCCACGGCCTTATTTGAACCTTCATCATCCGCATATAAAGCGTGCCTGACCAGGTTATGGGGAGAAAGATAGTCGGGGTCTATTAACGTAAAACCTGTTTGGCCGGATCGTGCGAAGTGCATCACTATTTTTGACCCTAAAGCGCCGCAACCGAATATAACGTTCGGAAAGGATAAAATAGCGGGTTGCCCGGAAATAGTTCTGGCCTTCGCTTGCGTTAAGGGCTGATTATGCAATTGTATCTTAACGGGAATATTAGCGGTGATCTTTCCTTCTGCGACATCAGCAGTATCTACCCGGAAACGAAAATTCACAAACTCTATATTGGAAGCAAACCCGATCAAGTTTGCCGGGCGTTTAATGCCAACGATCACCGGGAAGGAAACATAATAATTTCCATCCGCTGTGGCTACCGTATCTTCAAATTCAGCAAAGTCAACTTTGTATAACGCACAAAAAGACTTAAACTCCTCCCAGTTGTGGGGGAAATCGATCACATAGTTAGCAAAGGTTTCTTCCTGTTCATTCCATAAGATATACCCATAATGATATTGTTTCCGGTCAACTGCTTCTTTATCCTTTTTTTTCTCTTTATCAACTTCTTCAATAACAGCCGAAAGGTTTTCAAGCGTCAATACTTTGATAAACTTATAGCTGCTGACATCTTCATCCTTTAACCTTTCAAATAAAGCGACCGTATAATTCTGCCCCGGAATTAATGATTTATTACCCTTTACAATTTCAGCAAACAGGTCGTAATCATAAATGATCGTACCGCTATAACCCTCCAGCCTCAACGGTTCAAACTGCTCGCCATCTTGCGTAAGTTCACCCGCCGCCGCATCACGCAACCAATTACTAACTCTGATCAAAAGATCTTCGATACGCTTATTTGCGTACCATTCATCACTATTTCCCCTTACATAACAAAAAGCGGGTGGGCGGCCATTCTTGGCAATATATAGGTGCGCCAGTTTGTCTTTAGGGAAATCCAACCGATCCGTAAAAACCATGGGTGAAATCGTAGGATATTCAGCCAGATTAAAAACAAGGGCAACTGGCTCAATATTTTGAATATCAATCTCATCGTGATTACCCAGCGTTGGTAAATCAACTCTTACTTTGACAGGAACGGCTATTCGCGTTTCATCCCATACTAAAATCCTAAAATCATGACCGAGTACCTCGCTTAAAAAAGCAAGAGAATCCCGTAATGCGGGATTCTCTATTGCACCGGAAAATCCCGGCAAGCTCAAGCTAAAAGTTTCCGCTGCCATATTTTGAAGCAGAATTAACAATACCTAAACCAGCACCACCAATAGCCTTAGCTGACCCTTCGGTCAATTTAGGTTTCATCGGTCCCTGCGTAGTAATTTCAAAGATGATAGGCTGTGGCGTATCGTCTTTTATATCATGGGTAGTTGTGTTTAAAAAATTAGTGTCGCCAACTTTTTTGACATATTGCTTTTTCGCTGCATCATGAGGTGGATTTGGTTTAGCAACCACTATTTTTTTGCAAGATGCGATCACCTTGGGACTGTTTCCACGCTTATAATCCAAAGCTTCCAGGGAAGTTTTTTTCGGCTCTGTATTATTTTCTTGCGGACGGTCATTAAAAAACGACCAGGAACAATGATGTGGCGCTAAAAAAATATCCCAATTCAACGCTTCTTCACTTTTATCCTTACCGGATTTTTTTGTTTCTTTTAATATAGTGTCCCAGGCAACGTGATCCGAATCACCGCCAAAAATAGCCAAGGTTATAAATTTAGTATCCGTTTTCTTTTCTTTAAACCGAGCCTGGAAAACAATACTTGTTGAATTTTTCTTATCAGTGCTTTCGGCCACAAGATGCTTTTTAAACGGCGAATGGACAAAAATGGAAAAATTATCCTGGTCTTTATCGTTGAAGCGTTTGACGATGTCGCCGGGTATCGATCTCATTTTGTCAAGGTCGGCATATTTTTTATTGCCGTCATACCCGATAATCCTGATCCTGTTACCGGCATCGTTTCGTGCAGCATCATTTTTACGGTGCAATTCTAAACGCCTTTCAGCCTCCTTTTGATAAGCCTGTTCATCGTCATTTTTATGTTCTTCTGCAATCATTGGAGAAAACCACATGGCATCTACCCGGATCAGTTTATTTTTTTTATCGGTATCCGAATATTTTTTAGGGTCGCCCTGAAAAAAATTCTTTTCATAACCACGGCAATGATCCTGGTCGCCGTGAGTCAGAATAAAAACGTCAACAAAGAGTATCCCGTTTGCATCCTTTTGAATAGATCCTAACAAGTCTTCGTGAACATCATATAATTTTTCATCATCGTCACCCTTCGCTGATTCCCTGATATTGCAATCAACCAATAACGTGGTTTTGTCCGCCAGCGTAATCAACGATTGATCGCCATTACATACCGGATAGAATTTAATAGTGTTCTTAGTAGCGTCAGCCATCAGTTAACGCTCCCTTCTTGAAAAAATTGAACAGTTCCCTGTTCGGGTTGATAAAATAGGCCAGCAATAATGGCAAGCAAAATTGAGGAGTAAGGTATCTTAACCGCTCCTGATCGGTGCAACGCATCCGAATTTCTGTTTTTCTGCATATGATATTTTGCAAAATTTGAACCCTTATATAAGGATTCTAAAAGCTTTCATTCTGTTTCGTGTCAGAAAGCGCTACTCCGGAATCAGGTTTTTAAAATATGATGATAATAATACTGTTACAAATGGATTAAATTATGATTAAATCAAACTTTTTATACTTTTGCACGTAATAAAAAAAACAACGGTCATATTAGTACGCCAGCGGTGATTAACCGTTTCCTGAAACACATGACATACTGTAAAGCTTGTTCGGATCTCTACTCCTTGCAGGCTTTTCTTTTTTGAAAAGAACGAATCAAACTATTGCGTTCATAATTATGCCATAAAATAAAGATGGTACAATAAACGACCAATTAAACGCAGAATATTTCCCCACCGCCTTATTGTCAGTATAGTCTCCTTTTTTCGTGACATCGACGCTCTGCCATTTTGCCACTTTATTTAGCTTTTTACCTATCAAACAACTAAAAATGCTATTAATATTAGAATATATTCTATTGAATTAATTGTAAAATGAAAATATTATAATTATATTTACTAACAATCCACGAAATCAAGGATCAAAATGATACACTATCTCAAAATAAGAAATTTTGGCCCCGTCAAGGATGATGTGGAGATAAATTTTGAAGTTGCAGAAAATATGGAGGAAGATGCTTACGAGATCTTGATGCCCGATGGCAGAAAGCTTTTGAAACTTGCTTATATATATGGGGCAAACGCATCTGGAAAAACAACTATTTTAAAAGCCGTAGAGTTCTTACGGAAGCTTTTACTCCGGCCAGCAGAAAATAAAGCAAGTGAACTGAATTTTGACCCTTTCCTATTTTGTGAAGGAGCGTATGACATTCCATCGTATTTCGAATTAGCATTCTATGTGGAGGGCTTAAGGTATATTTATTCGATCCATTTCACCAAACAATCCATTCTCAATGAAAAGTTGATATTTTATCAAAGCGCCAAGCCCACAGAACTTTTCTCCAGGGAAACGGATGTAGATAAAAGACTGGCTAAAATTCAATTTGGCAGCAAAATTAAGATACCAGCCAGGGAACGGGACCTGTTGGAAAGTAATACGCTGCATAACAATACTGTTTTTGGCGCATACGCACGTACCAATGTAGATATCCCAGAATTGGAGGATCTTAATAAATGGTTTAGCATGTACTTGTTGGGGATGGTAACCTCCGCCCATAATCTTACGGAGGTTACCGCCTCATTAATTGATAAAAACCCCAATATCAATGATTGGATCAATGAGTTTTTGAATAAAGCGGACAGCCAGATCTCCAAAGTAATGGTCGCAGAGTGGAACGATCAGGTTGGTGTGCCTTTAGAAGAATTTTATCAATATGAATTAAAAAACAAGGTCACGCCCAAAGAAATCTACCCGCAAGGCAGTTTTTCTATGAATACTGGTTTAAAAGCCACTGCTGCTCTTCAGCAAGCACCTCAACATAGATATTATGGTGGACCAAGCGAACGAAGAATTGATTTTGTTCACCATGTTGGAGACGGCAAGAATTATCCGCTGTCGATACAAAAGGAAAGCAGTGGAACAAAAAGATATTTTGGATTAGGCGGCCCATTATACGAATTGATACACGGATCGCATTTACTGTGTATCGATGAACTGGAAACTTCATTGCACCCCGACCTGATGAAATATTTTTTACAAGTATTTCTCATGAATTCGGAGCGTTCCCAAATGCTGATCACGACACATAATTTGTCATTGATGGAAGACCAGGATTTTATAAGAAGAGATGCGCTTTGGTTTAGTGAAAAAGGAATTGACGGCTCTGTATCATTATTTTCCGCCGCAGACTTTGATACCACCACCCTCCGGAAAGATGCAAGTCTTATTAACGCCTACAAGACGGGGCGACTTGGCGCTAAACCAAATCTCGGTTCTCCTTATCTAACTGAATAACCATTTATGCCAAGAAACCTAAAGGCCAGGAGGGCTAAAGAAACCGTTGCAATTGTTGGAGATGGCCAAACAGAACGAATATATTTCGCAGATGTAAGAGATACAGACCGCCCGGCTAACCTTTCCATTTTCCCTGATTACCCACGCAAATTGGGTAGTTACAAAGGAGTGCTCGAAAGGGCATTGGTCCTTAAAGCCGACTACGCCAAAGTTTTTGCGCTGATCGACCTGGATAAAATCATTCAGGACAACCAGATAGCCGAATATCAACAAGCTAAAGCCGTTACTGAAGCAACCGGAGTAATTGTGTTAGAAAATAACCCATGTTTTGAGGTCTGGCTTTTACTGCATTTTGTAACTACCGGCAGGCTTTTTAATAATTGCGAGGGCGTTGTTACTGAATTGGCAAGAAATAACAGAATTCCCCGTTATACGAAGTCACAAAAATTCCTTACGAACGCCAGGCTTTATCATACCTATAAAAACCAACTTCGGGAAACCGCCATCCCGAATGCAGCAAGGTTGGAAGTAAACAGGGCGATACAGGACATCCTTTACCCCAGGGCGGAAACCTTTCGTTTTTTTGAATGGTACTTTCAACAGCACGCTTGACAGGCAATAAGGCTGATCTATCTTTTGCTCTATTAGGATACCAGAATTTAATTCATTCAACATCTCTAATATAATTTTCAATTTTATAAACCCAATAAGGCCCATGATGCTCATTAAAAAGTTTGCTCAGGTCTTTATGGTTGATTAATTCAATACTGGGATTTTCATTTGCGAGTTTAATCGCCGCTGGTGAAAACTCTGAACTAGTCACAAGAACCCCTTTTGTTGATTTATTGTGGGTAACAACGCCTAATAAATTCCTGACTTCGATGACTGATATGGTTGAGGTATAATTTTTACACTGTATAACTACTTTCTCTTTTGAACCGGTGGCCGTTTTCTCAGCATATATATCGATACCACCATCATAACTTTGTTTGGTTAGCTTTATTTCATATTTCATTGTTTTGTAAAGTGATGCAACCAATTTTTCAAAATCAATAGGCGAAAGATTTAAGAAGATTTGCCGGGGATGTAGTTTATCAATATATCGTGCCCTAATCATGGTACCGCAATCAGAAATTGCGTTTAAAACATCATCGGGTAAAAACAGACAATTGGCAGAGAAATAGGCGTTTAATGCTTTTAAAGCCTCATTCGGTGAATGTGGCAGCAAATCCATGATCCATGTTAACCCTTCCCAAACAGAACTTTTTTGTGGTTTTGCCGCCATCAAATTACTAAAGTATTGCGTCCCGGTTATACTGTGCTGGCTATTTTCAGCCTGCTCTTCCAAAGTCTGGCCACTGTCTTTTTGGCTATCCAGGCCGATATCTTTATAATATTTTAGGTGGCGAAGATCCATACCGTAGGTGCCGCTTTTAGGTATAAAGTGTAAAAGGATACTTCGAAATTCCTTTTCACTCCGATCATGGATTGTATTTATGAAATCTTCGAGATGCAGGTCAGTGGGAAACCGTCCAACAGGATAATAAAATTTCTCTGAGGCCGGCAATTTGATTACTTCTATAAATTGCTCCAACGTCAATTCGTTGGTTGATATAAAGTTAACTGTTTGCTTTTGTGCCATAGAAAAGAATTACTGTTGTTGGCTATAATTAAGTTGACTTCACAGTTCCAAATGTTTCCAATTCAATATACTTCGCGTTAAAAAGTGTATCTGGTATCTTTTTCCTTAGAAGATTGTGGAAATTTTCGTCATGAGTGGATAAAATGATCTGCTTCTTAAACTTGATAACAATACTCCTAAAAAGGTCAATGGTTGACAGTATATTAATACTATCCATAGATTGAATCGGATCATCGATGAAAATACAGTCTACCGATTTATTTGCGTTGTCCTTAGCATTTAATGCTTTTGCTAAAAAAATACTTAAGCTTAAAATATTCATTTGCGCTGTACTAAAATACAAGTTTGGCACTAATGGATTATCGCCGTTCTCCCCGGTTACAAAAACATTTAGCCTTGGTTTATCATAAGAAAAATCGCATTGAAACTTGATCTTTTTATACTCAGGATGCGGATCTATCTTTCTATATAACACATTGATTAAATCTTCATAAAAGAATGATTCCACCTGTTCATGAATAAATTTAGAAATACGTTCCTTCTCATTTATCAGTGATTTGTTGACCTTATCCTTTAGTAGTTTGATGCGAGTGTTCAGTTCATCGGCTGTCTGCGCTACTTTCTGGTGGGTTAAAAATGGCAAAACATTTTCCTTTAATAATTCCAACAAGGAGAGGTTTTGAATATGGTCTTTATTGCGTTCTATCTCTTTTTGTAATTGATTCTCTTTAGTTTTCAAGACTTCTTCGAGTTTTAAAAAAGGAATACTTCTTTCAAACTGAATTTCTAAACTGCTTTGAGCTACCTGTTCAAACTTGTTAACTGTTCTAAGCAACCCTGTATTAGTTTGTTCCCTGCTTAATAAATCTTTATTTAATTCGTCTATTAAAACTGCTCTCGTATTTTCGTCAAACGCCTCCAGGGTCTGAGTGAGAGTAGCTTTTAGCGTTTCCGCCTTTTTGATATCCGCTTCAACCTTGGTGATGTTTTCATCTAAATGAATGATTGCTATTTCCTTTCCGGCATAGTTCCGTCTAAAAAATGCTTCAACTATCAGGTAATTATTATTCTCTTTGGCTTGTTTGAGTAATTCTTCCTGGCTTGCTACTGTGCTTTTAAATTGGCTGATTATTCTTTCAAGTTCCGCTATCTCCTCTTTTAAAGTTGCCACAAACGCTTGTGATTTTGACAATTCTTGCTGTAGTAGAACAACAGCCTCCTCTTGAATTGAGTTAAAATGTTCAGGACTTAACCCATTTAATCGGGTAGACCAATCAACTATTTGCTGATCGATCTTTTGGGCTTTATCAGTTACTTCCTTATGCTTTACATTTAAGCCAACCAGCGTTTCATTTTCAATATCTATTTTAATGGAAGTGTTACTTATGGAACTTCTGATTGAATCTCCTATTGGCCTTACTAAATTAGCAATCGCCTCCTCAATATTTTTTAGCTCCGTGGCTTTGTTTGTTTTTTGCTCCAATAAGGCCTGCATAGCATTGCTCAAAGCGGAGTTATTGCTTATCGCGTTAGCTAAATCCTGGAATGATTTAAAATCACTGTCGCATAATGGGCAATGTGAAGATTGTGATTTATTAACTAACTCCGAACCTTTAAGGACAAATTGCTGTAATTCTTCATTAAGTACTTGTTGGCTCTCAATAGATTTTTGAATAACTTCAATCTCGCCGGAAGTTTGAAGTTTGGTAGCTAGCAATTGTTGTATATCAATAACAACGTTACCAAAAATAGATTTTAAGTCATCTGCTAAAAGGGAAAATTGGTGGCTTTCTAAAAATAATAGAGACTGCTCATAATCTTTTCGTTCTTTCTCCAATCGCCTAACAAGAATGGTTTCATTATCGATAGACTTAATAACATCTGATAATTCATTTTTATGCAAATTTTGCTGCGCAGTCAAATCAAGAATAACAGCATCTTGGTAAGCAACATCTACAAACCCCTTACGGATCTTCTCAATATCCAGAATTATTGTGTTTAATCGGGTTTCAGTTTGCTTAAGGCTGGTTTTTTTATTTTCAAGAGCATTTATCTTGTCGGTTAAATTATCGATTTCAACCTTTAAAGTTTTATCGATGCCTTTTTGAACTGATACCTGTTTTAGATAATCGGAGAATAATCCCTTGATCTCTTTAACTTCCTTAAGTTTGCCTGAATAGGCATTTAAATCCTTATTTAAAGCGTTGAGTTCAATTTGAGATAAATTCCGTTTTTCAACACCCGAAATTGCATTTTGAAGTTCAGAAAGGGCCTTCAATCCATGCTCCAGTTTACCCACGGCATCAATGTATTCTGCTACTCCGGGAGAATCCGTTGTGCCGATCATTAAACTTTCAACTACTTTAGATTTCTCCTTTAAATCAGTTAACAGGGCTTCATGGTAAAGTTTTCTTTCTACAATTATATTAGACAACTCTATAAAATCCTTGTCAGAAAAATTAGAATCAACCTTTTTAAAGCTAATTTTATTTTCATTTAGAAGATCGATATGTGTATTGATTTTAACAAGGATATCTCTGTCGCCATCAAAAGCAAGTTTTAACTGACAATCCTGAAGCTTTTCTTTCAGGTCCGAGATAGTTGATTCGTTTGCTTTGATAAGACTGATAATGGTCTTATAATATTTGTCCAGTTTTTTATCACCAAAATAAACAATAAACTTCTCATACCTTAAACTTGCATCATCCTCTTTAAGAAACGCGTCTATCCATTCCTGGGACAACAATACATCCTGAAAAAATTCGGTACCCTTTTTAGTATCAGCCGTTTTAAATTTAAAGTCAGGTTGTCCAGACCTAACATCGGGAATAATATTCGTGATAGGCTTATCGGATGTTGTTGTTGTTAACCTTACATACCCTTCTAATTCAGGATTAGAATATTTATTACGAATAATATGTTGTTTGTCCTTAGTGCCGTAATCCGCTTTATAAGTCCTTTCTGCTTTAGCCGAATCTGCATTTTTAATCGGACGTCTTAAAAATCGGTTTATGTTATTTGTAAATCCCCATTCTACAGCGTCATAAAATGAAGTTTTCCCAAACCCATTAGGTGCATAAATTGACACAAAATCAGCCAATTCATTTTTTTCGGGAATAAAAAAGTCGAAAGTTCCATTTTCAACTTTATCGTATGCTCTAAAAGCTTGAATTTCTACTTTCTTAAATTTCATCTCTAAATTTATTTTCTAGTTCGTCCAATATTTTTTGAATATCTATCTCGGAGCCTTTCTTTTGAGTTTTAGGTTTGTTAAGATCTACTATTTCGGAAATAATGACATTTTTCAAAAACCCCTTGCCACCTTGCTGTATCATGTCGCCAATTTCGAGATCGGTATTTGTTATGTGTTGATTGATGACCCGTTCAACCACCTCATCGGTAATTTCCTCCTTACAATTGCCTAAAACTATCTTCCTGGAAGCAAACCGGTCATTCTCAATCTTGTATTGAAGCTCCTTTTCAACCTCTTCGCGACAGATGTAAAAAAGATAAATATTCCATCTTTCAAATTCTGATTCCACTGGTAAACCGGCTTGAAAATAGGCTGCGATTGAACTATAAATATCTTTCCAATTCTCCTTTAAAACGGAAACATTTTCGAATAATAGCGTAAAAACGTTGACGGTTCCAAGTAAAGGCACCTGATAAAAACCAACATGAATATTAGGGTAAATATTTTGGATGGATTTTACATCCTTAATGTCTGAGCAATTCTTCATATTCAGCTTTTAATTTAAGTATTAACTCGGCCTCAGTAAGATTAGTAAAACCCCGGTAATCATCTTCCTTATCTATTATACACTTCTTCTGAAAGGCATATAAGTGTATTAGTTTATAACTTTTGAAGGGGTGTTCGCCCCCTTCATCAATTTGCATTTCCGAAGTCTGAACGCTATTCGATCTGATGATGTCATCAATAGCCCCCGATGGGATCATATATTTTTCGGGCTTGGATCTTGTACTTACAATGATGCAACCATCTTTAGCCAATCCATGGAAATTTGATTGGGTGATCTCCTTAAATTCAGTTGACCAGTCTTTGGTTGTATCGGAAAAAAGCACCCGGTATGAGTTAAAGTTTGTTTCCAGATTACCTTCTGTAATATCATTGTCTTTTAGTAAATTCAAAATAATCAGATACTCAAGCCAGGCAATCCACAAGTGTTTTGTCAGTAAAATATTCTTACTTGGTTTCTTTCCAACTAATAGCCGTTCATTAAAAAAATCCTTGACGTATACTGGAGTCAGATTGTTGTTTACAATTTTTTCGGTGATGCTCCTTAAAAAACTTCGCGTGAAATTTACATTATCAGGGACCAGACACCCCTCAATCTTCATTACCTGGTCCCTCAGTAAGGAAAATGATGTAAGATAGTAGGGCAGCAAATCGATTAATTCATTTCTATTACTTTCTATTATTTGATCAAAAAAGGAAAGTGGCATAAAATCGATCCTGCCCAGGGTTTCTTGTCCATCAGGAACAGACATTTTCTTTTGAATACCTGCTAAGAAATAATGCCCATTATCATAACGGAATATACCGCCGCCGGACTGGCCTTTAACTTCCTTAAGTGTTGCTACCGTTTCAAGTTCTGCTTCAATATAATTAAACTGCTTCTTATTTTTTAGCGTTAAGTTATTTTCACGGTATGAAAAACTTAAAACATCCCTCGCGCCGGGATGACCAGCCACTGTACAAATCCCAGTGTTCTCAAATGGATTATCCATCCTTAACAGTTCAATAACCTGGTCAGCCACTTTTTGTACCCTAATTATGGCCGCATCATAAATTTCGGGTTGTGGATGATAGTAAGGCTCACCGATCATGGTCAGTTCTTCTTCTACCAGTCCGCCATCTTCATTGATGGTTTGCCTAACTATTGATAACGGCAATACCGAATCTTTAATTACATGACGCGCAGTTAAGATATAAGAATACTGATCGGACATAGGTTGAAATAAACAGCCACTCCCGCTTTCGACCTTAACTGTAAAAAACGGCAGCTTACTCATGAATTATAAATTTATAGTCTGCCGGCACAATTTTAAGATATGGAAACTCCTTAAAATCATCTTCAGTAAATATCTGTTCTGCCAATTCCGGGTAATTAAAATAAATACCTAACTTCTTTTTGGCATTTATCAGCCTTGCCAGGCATTGTTTGTATGGAGATCTCTCTGATCCGTCACTACTAATTACATATATGGGCGAATCAATGAGCTCTAAAAGTTCACAATTGGTGTTGTATTTGCTACCATGATGAGAAACCTTTACAAATTCACAAACTATAGGTTGTTCTTTAGTGTATTCAAAATGCGTTAGGCCACCGATTGCCTTGTCGGGATGGGCATCTGCCAAAAACAGCATGTTTTTCTTCTTGTAAGTGAGGACAAATGCTATTGAACTTCCATTGTGCACAGAACGGTCTTTATCATATTTGTCTGTCTTTATATGATCTTGAAGGGAGGTATTGTAATCTTTAGCACCAGCCGTTAAACTTTCAGGCGACTTTTTCTCCCATTTATGCAATAACGCCTTTAATCCATCATCATCCGGAGAAATTATTTTAAAAGAAACGTCGAGCAAGTCGATGGTGCAACCCTGCTTTATGATTTTTTCATCCCAGATTTTTGCGTCTTTAATAACTTTTTCAAAGGTTACCCCCTCTTTAATGGCGGTATCCGTTTCATCAGCAGAAGATAGTTGAATATGATTATCTATTATATCAGGAACCTTAAAGTACTCAAAGATTAACTTTCCAGAGTTAAACCACACTTTTTCAATTAGCGCCGTCGCTTTTAAATCGTCTTCAAACCAAGCGATCAAACCCTGAATATGGTCATTGTCTACGTGGGTAAGTATGAGTAAGTCAATTTTTTGGCCGCTATTTCTTATATGATTTATTGTTTCCGATAAAATACCCGGTGCGATTTTTCCTTTTTTGTCCTTTTCACCGTATGTCGCTGTGGGCCCGCCATCGATTATAATGTTTCGTGGTATTGCTTTGTCATCGTGATAACTGATCCAAATAGCATCACCATGAGAAGCTTGTAGAAATTGAATTAACATTCAGTAAGGTTTATTTTACTAAGGTATTGATGATTTTTCAATAAATATCCAATCAGGCAATTCATAGTTAATAAAGCGTTACCAATATGTAAGTTAATAGACAATAAATGCCTCGTTAAAACCCGGTTATAATTTACCCTTGTCAAAATGAAATGCCATAATTTGTAATTGCACATACTTTTGCCGATCATTTTTTAAATGGAAAACATAGGTAAATGAGCTTTCCCCCTTGTGGTTTAATTCCTTGATGTAATAGGGGTGATTTTTTACCTCCATTGATATGCTTTTCAATACGTTCACAAAATCGTTGTTACGTACAAACATGATTACGCCAGCTTTTGAGTCCCTCCAGGTGAGGTAACCATCAAATAATTGGGATATTGTATCAAGAAAGCCTTGCGGCCCTGTCCAAAATTTACATTCAGCAATAAATAAATTAGTTCCATCCGGTGCATATTTCAGAATTATATCCGTTTTGCCGCCGCTATTAAAGGTTTCACCACTAGCTGTTATTGCTTCATATCTGAACTCTAAATGATTTAAAATAACATCTCGTATTCCGTTTTCATCTTTATCTTTATAAAGGGAAGGCTTTCTTTCCATTCCTTTTCCAATGTCATAAATAAGCTTTAGAAGATCTTCATACATTTCCTGGTTCATCGTGGGTTCCGAAGCAAATTGCTTGTTCTTACTCACCGTGGGCAGTGGAATGATTTTCTTTTTTACAGTTGGCGGAATAAATAAGGAGTCGGTATCTTTATTAACCGGTACATTTATAGCGGCAAAAAAATCGTTTTCTTTAAGAAAATGAGCTTTTTGGGTACTTAACACAGAATTTATATGCCCAGGCAATTCAGCGTTCAACGCTACCATATTAGCATTGGCGTTGCCTAAATTAGAAAACGCCGACTGTACCGCCTTTGCTTTTTCCTGGTGAAATTCTTCTGCATTTTAATTATAGACTTTGAAATTAAATGAAACGGTACCGTAATGTTCATCAACCTGAATTTCATACGATGTCCAATTCCAGGGATTGGAATGAATACTAAAAATTTCCGCGCTACCCGAAAATTGATATTTGATTTTGAAAACATAAACGTCTACTTCGTAAGTAGTATCGTGCAGTCGCGCCTCTCTTGATTCCTTTTTCTTCACCGGCTCGTTAAACTCTTCGCTTGCGAAATCTATGACCAATGGTTCCAAAGCATACTTGTCATACAGATAGGTCTTGTATTGATCGTCTTCTACCTTTAGTAAATAATCTTTAGTTTATTTTAAAATTTCACTTTTAATATTGGCCTTAACCTTATCGCTAAATTCAAACGAACTGATCTCGTTAAATGCTTTAATAATTTATTTAGAACTGGGAGTTTATTTGATTAACACTGCCTACCGGCCAATATTTTAAAACTTAACAAAAGAACTAACGGGCATCGAAATACATTGGCCCTTTAATATCTTTAGCATCACCCCGTTTTTTAAGGTATATATTTGGATCGTCCTCTGAGATCCACTTATCGCCATCCCATAAATAAACTTGCTGATAACTCTCTTCGTCGTCAGTAAGATACAAAGACAATCTTGTTAAACTCACAGCCCAATTGCCTCGCTTATCTTTCAGGTCAAGGCCGTCGTTACCTATTTCAATTGCAGACCATTCAACCAAAAGATCCGGCCTTAATTCGAATGCTTCGGTATGTGTATGATCACCTGGCATTACTTTGACGTAAATACCGGCGTGTTGCATGATCGCTGGGTTTGGGTACATAGGGATAAAATAGATAGGACAAATATACAGGTTATACTAAAATGAGCCCCATGTTACCCGTATGCTACTTCCAAATCTGCTTAATTCGATGCCCATTAAAACAACAAAAGCCCCGCTAATTTCTTAAACGGGGCTTTTGATTCCAGTAATTAACGTTACGTTATTTACCCTCTTTATTTTTCAATTCTGTTACTTCGGCTCGTCCAGCTTGCGCAAGAACTTTTATCTCCTGGTAAGCTTTACGTAGGCGCGTTCCGGCTGCTTTGTTACTTTTTTCGTGGAATGCGATGGCATCTGCTTCCGTTGCTGCTACAAGGTCTTTTAATTTTTGAAATGTTGACATAATTTAATTGTTTAAAAAGTGAATGTATAAAAATTTGATTAATTGTTATTAAAAGCCCTTACAGGCTCATTTCCTGGCTCTCGGCCAGGTCTTTCTTTTTACTGTTACCTTTTGATAAGGATTGATCCTGTTTTTGTTCTTTTAACAGTTCCTCGCGCTTTTCAGGCTTGCCGTTGAGTTGAAAGAAGTTGATGTTGCCGTAGCGCGGTACCGCTTCAATACGCATTTGCACATCTTTGCCATCTTTTCCCTCAACTGTTACTACCGGACGGCTCCCGTCCCTCAATTCAGTAATGATCTCCGCTTGTTTTTTGGTGTCATCAGGTTGCTTTATCTTATATTCCTCCAATGTTTTTTTAATATCAAAGCCATAATTTTCATTGTACTGCTGGATCTTATAATTTCCGTAGTTGTCTTTTGGTTTATCAAAAGCGATCACATTCCATGCTTTGTACGCTGTACCGGCACGGCTTACCAGGTCGTCACGGTAGGCAGAACGCCCCTGTAACATATTGGAAGCCTGTTTTACATTGAACCCAACACCTTTATCTACATAATGCGAATTGGTCAGAGCAGGGCTGTAATAGGTCTGGTTAAATTCTTTGCTCACATAATCTACCTTGCCGGCTTTCATGGTCGCAACGCTTTCCCTGAATTGCAGGTCCTTTTCCGTTGGTTTACCTATAGCCAGTTCACTTTTTCCCGTTAGTGATTTAAAAAAATCAATGGCTTCCACCGGGCTATCGAACTTACGGATCACATTTTTATCTTTCTCTCCAGGCGATATAACCAAATACTTTTGTTCATTTTCCAAAGGCTTGGCCTTGCTTAAAGCCAGGTCATATTTATTCAGAAAATAGTATTCCGACTGGCCGGAGCGTTTGAAATGGATGGTGACATCCATTTGCCCTTTATCGGAAGGAAGTTTACCTTTTAATTCAAAGGCCGGGAGGTTCTTTTCCATATGCTCCTCCATTTGTTTGATGAATGGCTCATCAAATTTCAAGGCTTTCATTTCGCCTTTCAAATTCTCTAAATTGTTCTTATTCATGGTTGTATTTTGATTAGGTTCCACCCAAAATTGATCTTGTCTCAATAACTCCGGTAAAACGGGTTCATAAATGTATTTTATGGCTTCATTCAGGTGTACGGATGAGTAGAAATTAAAAGGCCGGTAGAACATATCCCGGTTATAGGCGCTTTGGTCGATCAGGCATTTCTCAACCGGTGTCCCCGCAAAATATTTAAGCGATAATTCATCGGCCGCTTTTTTGATCATGTATTAGTATTCCTCATTGCGCTGCAAATAGTTCGCGGTGAACTTTTCCAGTTCATGGAATACCTCCTGCATTTTTTTCAAACCGGGGTCTTTAACGGCCTCCTCAGCGGTGATAAAATGATCCGGGTGTTCCCGCCAGTTAATCCCCGCCATCCTGTTCTCCAGTGCTTTTGTATCGACACCATTGGTCAGGAAATGCTCAAACTCCTTTTGCTGCCTTTTTAAGAGCAGGTCATATCCCCCGAATGCTAAGCCGCCATCTTTGCTTGACCTGATATCGAGTTTTACAATCACCGCCTGTCCATTAATTTTCTTGTTGACAATGACCTCATACAGATCAGTCCTACTTTCCGGAAAGCCAAGCAATCGTTCTTTCAGTGCTTTATCATACAAACCGCAGGCCTTTATCAAGGGTAATATGTCCTGAACTTCTTTCTCCCTATTACTCATCCTATTTGATCTATCGTTTATTGATACGCAGCAACAGCGGATATCCCGCTTTCAGCTTTTGCTTGATCCGCTTTAGCTTTTTAGTCAGCAAACCTTTCGCCGCATCAATGCCGGCACCCGCGATCTGTGTGGTCAGGCTCTGGTCAAAGCCCAAACCAATACTTCCGATGGCATCGGTGCTGCCTGTATTAACAGCATCGGTCAATAAGGCATCCGGGGCATTGATACCCACCATCGCATCTGTTTTATCAAATACGGTCAGGCTGACCGGGATAATAGAAGTGCCTAAGCGGATATTTTTGATCTCCAGGTTCAGGCGCTGGTTACTGAATGCCGCCAGTCCATAAATGAAATACCCTTTTGGGATGAGCTGCCCGTTAAGGGTAATGGTATCCAATAATCTTAGTTTAACAACGGAACCCTCGGTAGCCTTTTGGTTGCCCTCGATAACAGCAGGTATCGCTTTAAATAAACTGTCAGGTACCGCAGTTCCTGGTATTACCTGCCTTTCTTTGGCCCTTCCGGGATTCTGCGCAGCCAGTATTTTATCCATAAGGGTATTGAGCTGCGCCATTTCAGGATCATTATCACTACCGTTTTGCTGCATGTTCTTCATCAGGCCTTCCAAGCGGGATATATCTTTGGATACAGGCGCGTTATCCGGTGCCGGACCCCGGCCTGCATCAGCATAGCTTTTTGATGGTCTAACCGGTGTACTGATCTCCCGGTTAATAGCTGCCAGCTTTGATTGGATCTGTTTGGTCTGCGGCTCATTGACCTCGCTAAACCCTAACTGACCTGCTACCTCTTTAATGCTGTTTTGATCAGCATGCGCGGTATCGTTCTTCGTCAGCTCATAGATAGCCATCTTATCTGTAGGCACTACTTTTTTGAATTGCGCATCGGGCAAAATGGTGTTGATCCCTTTTGCGGATGCCGTGTTTTCAGTGGCTGCTTTGTTACCGCCCCCCAGGGCGTAAAAGGCCAGTGCTGCAAATGGCAGCAGGAATAATGGCAGGAACAATAAGATCCTGCGCTTGTCAATTTTTCGCCCATCATTTGTTTTTGAAAGGCGCTCAAGAGCTCGCCTGGGCTCGGTTTTTTGTTTTTTCATAAAATATTGTTTTTAAATGGTGAATAATCAAGGAAATACCTGCATCAGCAGATACAGGCAATAACTCCCGAATGCCGCGCAAAAAGCCATGAGCAAAAGCATCCAGCGTTTACCGGAAATATCCGCCGTCTTTTTGTTGAGGTAATCCGCAGCCTTACGCTGGCCTTTCAGGATACCGCCCGCTATTTTTCCTGCGGTCTTTTCCTGCCTGGCAGTCAATAAATGCGGCCTCTTTTTAAATATCCTCATGGCTGAACTGCTTTAGGGTCAACATCGGTATTGAGCAGGGTTTCCCATTTCTGTATAAGGAAACCATGCGGATTGTTATCCGAACGGCTGACATTGCGTAAATAGCCCTGGGTAACCAGCTTGCGGGTAACCGTAGAACTGGAACGGATCAGCTTTTGGGTAGCGTAGCACTTGAAGTAAAAAGGATACTGGTTAATGTCCAACTGTACACTGTCCACTTCGATCTCCTGAGAGATATTAGCGGAAATGATATTATTGTAATACCCTGCCTCCCGTAAGTTCTCGTACTGCTTTTTGGCACTTTCATCCGCGAGGTTCAAAGCTTTGTTCATATTACTTTCGATCACCTTGTCATCCGGGTCAAGGGTAAAGAACCAGTGATGAAACATTTTAATGTGGTCGCGGCTCTCGACCATTACATTATCCTTCCGCTCTGCAGAAAATGCTTCTATGGCCTTGCCATTTGCAAGGATGTAGATCTTCGCCTGGACGTTGGCTACCATATTAAAGCTCTTCCAAACCGCAAAACAGGAGATCCCTACGCAAGCCAGTATCAAAAAAATGCTAAAGCGTTTAATGTGCTGAAAAGCCGTATCAATATTTCTAAGTTGTGTGAACATAAGTTAGGGTTTAAGATTTACCGGATAATTTGTCTTTGAAATAATCCTCATTCATGGAATTGGCCGCCATACTGTTGCTGACATTTTCCCTGCCGTTGCCCAGGGCGTCAGAAGCCATTCCGCCTGCGCCGGATAAAGTGGAGGAAATGGTACTGCTGCCACCGATCACCAGGGTGTTCACCTTTTGCAGCAGGGCATTACCGCCACCTGCATGAACAATGTAATTCGCTACATTGGGTACAGTGAAATACCCGACAATACCGATCAACATGAACACGAGATACGCCGTGTCTGAAGTGCTGAAAAAGGTATCGCCCTGCCGCCCGATCTGTGAAATATCGATCTTCAGCATGTTTTCCTGGATTTTCCCGAGGATACTACCGAAGATATTAGCGACCGGCAGCCACATAAAAATGTTGACATAACGGGCGATCCAAACGGTCAGCGTGTGCTGGAAACCGTCAAAGACGGCAAAGCCGAATACCAATGGCCCAAGTATGGCCAGCACGATCAAATAAAAGGTGCGGATGGTATTGATACAAAGCGCGGCAGCGGCAAACAGCACTTGTAAGATCTCCGACATCCACTGTTTGATGTTATTCCGAAAATTATAGCTGGCCTTATCCATGTAAAACTTTACATCATTGCCCAAGCCTTCAAACATGCCTTCCTTTTCCCTGTCCGGGTCTTTAGGATGCGTGTATTTGTACCACTTATCGCTATCTCCATTCCCACTGTCCCCGACATACATCTGCCATTGCTTGCTTTGCTTTACAGCGGCTTCCTTTTGTTTCAGGAGTGCTGCAATGGCGTTATCCGAATCTTTCACCATGCCACCGGTTGCCGTAACGACGGGTTGTAATATCCCATTCATCAAGGCGATGACCATCGGAAAAAGAATGATCGCCATGCCCAGGGCGAAAGGGCGCAACAAAGGGTAAAAGTCGATAGGTTCTGCGGCGGCAATTTGCCGCCATACCCGGCTGGAGATATACCAGAGCGCACCAAATCCGGCTAGCCCACGGGCTACGCCGATAAGCTTGCTGCAAAGCGGCAGCATATCGTTGTAGACATGATCCAGCACCGGCTGCAAGCCGCTGATGGAATTTGCCAGTCCCTGTGCATGGGAAAGGGAAGGTAAAAGAAATAACAACAACAGCCCCCCCAGCCTCCGCCAACTGGCAGAGGAGTTATTCAGTAATTTTTTCATGCGCTTTTAATTAAGGTTATAGTACTTCGCTGTACCGGATAGGTCGTTTCTTTCTTTTTGCCGTTGGATGTTCAAAATGTCCGTCTGCCTGTTAAATGACCGCAGGAAGATCAGTTTGTCCTGTGTATCGGCAGCTATCCCGTAAATGGCCCGAAGGCGTTCATCATCACTCATCCGCAGCTTGTTTACGGTGATGACCAGGATCAGCCCATCGAGATTTTCCAAGCTCTGTTTGAAAAGCTGGCTGTAAACCTTGCCCAGGTAATTCATTTCCGATGCATTGAAATTACCTCCCGCATTGAACCGCTTATAAGCTGAACTGTATTCCGAAACAATACTCGACTGATCCGTAATAATATCAGCGATCCTATAATACCGCCTGATCTCCGGGCTGACCAGCATCAGGCCGTCCAGAAATGTTTCATGCAGGCTAAAATTACCCTGGGCGATGTTCTTCACTGAATTGTAGCCGGTCGATAAAATGGTATAGCCCTTTTTCATATCGGAAAGAATGGCTTTAAACTGCGCCAGTTTTTCCACGTTGAGTAACAGCTGCTGTATCTCTGTCGCTTGCCCATAAGAACGCTGAAAGGTAAAAGCGGAGAGGCAAATGGTTATTGCCAGCATCAGCACCTGTTTAATTCGTATCATAATACCTCCTTAATGATTTAATGTCCTGTTGTTCACCCGTGCTTTGCAAAATCATCATACTTACCTCATTGGCAAAATGCTGCGTAAAGGCATATTTATCCAGGGTACGATCATACACTTTACCTAATCTTTCTAGGCGTTCATCATCCATCATTTGCACTTTGCCAGAAGTAATGACCAGTTCCAGCTCTTCCAGGTCTTTGCTGCAATCAGAAAGTGCCAGTTGCCTAACCTCGTTCACATAAGCTTGGTTATCCGCTGACAGCACACCGTTTTTTATACTGTTAAAAGCGTCCACGATCTCTGTTTGCATGGAGATCATCGCATTCACCCGCTTGTCATTGCGGATCACCGGGTTAACTTGGGCCAGGGAACTGATATAAGCGGTATGCAGCTTAAACTCCCCATCAGTAATATCGCGGATCGTATTTAATCCCGAATGCACGATACCGTAACCTTTTTGCAGGAAGCCCGTGTAGACCTGTAAAGCCGCGATCTGCTGGAGCAGGTATTTCTTTTGCGTACTTTTTTGGTTCCGTCGAGTAGGTAAGTGGAATCTCACCACGAACCTCTCACAGAACCGTACGTGAAAGTCTCCTCTCATACGGCTCTTCTTATTCGGTCAACATTCAACTCGGCTTTTCCCCGAGTTGTTGGCGGTAATACGTCCCACTTCCAATGTGCAAATAGTGTTGGCGTATTTCGGGCTATGCGCCCAAGCCAATACAGAGATGCCATTTTTCGTCCTTCGAACCGCTTAAATTTCCTACGAACCCAATGCGCTAACCTGTAATTTAGTAATTGCAGGAATTTGCGTAACTGCGACGGATAGGACTTCCCATAATAATTTATCCAGCCTTGAATGACCGGGTTCATTTTATTGGCAAGTTCTTCCAGAGACAGACGAACAAGCTCGCTGGGCTTCCAAAGCTGCATTCTTGCTGACATGCTTTTCATAGCATTCTTGCTTACTGCTGCTCCAAAGCCTGTAAAGACTTGTCCACTACCGTTTTTAGCCCAGCGTGGCATGAAAGTGTACCCAAGAAAATCAAATTGGGTATTTTCATAGTTTTCCCGCATGTTGCTTGACCGGCAATACACAATTTGTGTTTTAGCCTCATTTAATTCAAGCTTGCATTGTTTCAACCGTTCTTGAATGGCTCCTTTCAGGTGCATTACCTGTCCGCTCGTTTTGCAATGGATGATACAATCATCTGCGTAACGTTCAAATAGAATCTCCGGATAAGTCCGTTTCATCCATAAGTCGAATGCGTAGTGCAGAAACAGGTTTGCCAGTATTGGTCCGATTACAGAACCTTGTGGTACACCCATTTCTCTTTCCTTTAAAGAACCGTCCTTTAGCTGGTAAGGCACATTTAGCCATCTTTTGATGTAAAGTAGCATCCATGAATCAGGCGCATGTTTTTCGATTGCCTTGATCAGTAGAGTATGGTCGATAGTATCAAAGAATTTCCTGATATCTAAGTCGAGTACCCACGGATTAGTCCGGCAACGGATAACAGCTGCTTGAATTGCTCCATGCGCTGACCTCTGGGGCCTGAACGCATACGAATCGTCATGAAAATGCGGCTCTACATGTGGTTCTAATAATAAAACCACGACCATCTGTGCCACCCGGTCACCAACAGTAGGAATACCAAGTGGTCTTTTGCCGCCACCCATTTTTGGTATTTCTACCAACAGAACTGGCTTTGGCATGTAGCATCCTGAACTCATCCGGTTCCAAATCTTGTAAAGATTGTTTTGCAAGTTTTCTTCAAACTTGTCAATCGTTACATCATCGACCCCGGCTGTGCCTTTGTTTGCTTTAACTCTTTTGTACGCCTCCATTACAAGTCTTTTAGAAATGTTAATTGACTTTGCGCCTTTCATTACTTCCTCCTAATTTTAATTAGTTGTTTAAATCCATTTGCTGAATAAGCTGATCCCTTTGCTCCACTCTCATTACAAGAGCTTCATCACTACTACGAATCAGTCCGCCCCTGTCGCTGGTATTGGTACTCTGGTTCTAACAGGTCCTCTGCTTGAACTTCTCCCTTAGCACCCAACGGCAGGTTCTCATGTTCCATGTAAAAGCCTCCATACAACTCGCGCCATCTTTATACCGGATGCCGCTTGGTCGATAAACAGGTTGCCTCCAAGCTTGTCCCAGGTCGAATGGTGTACCTGGTTTTGACATCAATATATTCGTTACGATACCTCAATGATGATTCCCTTGCGGTCGCCTTTTGTATAGTTACCTGCCAGTTCTAAACTGACTTTTAATGTATCGCTCACGACCTTAGCTCTTTACCAAAGCCGCATACACCGGTTTGGAAACGGCTCCTGTAAGCCGAATCCGAGGGGCCTTCCCTCATCTTTTACATAGCACCTTTTGCTGTTTATTCTTCAGCAAAAGTTCATGACACACACCACTCTCCGAACGTTTGCGCATGGCCTATAGCCATACTCCCCAACAGGCAAAGCAGGCATAAGCTGATCTTTTTGCTAGTGAACCTCATACACCTCCTTTAAAGTTTTGATCTCCAAAGCGGATCTTGAACGCTGAACTGACAGCGTAATGTTCTGCTGGTTGAATTCCCGCAAATCCGCGTAATTGGTATCCATTTTACCCGCCGCTGACCCAATGAGTTCCAGCCGTTTCGCATCGGTCATTTGCGTTTTAAAGGAATTGATCACCATAAAGACCTGATCCAGGTTCTTGATACTGGCATCCAAAATACCCCTGTACACCTCCTGCATATGGACCAGTTCCTCCGGGCTGAAATGCTTGTCCTTATTAAATAAGCTACTTGCCCATTGGTATTCCTTAACAATGTCAGCCTGCGTTTCCGCCAGGTCTTTGATGCGCTGGTAGGTGGCGATCATAGATTTAACTTTGACCAGTTCATCATAATACTCCGCATAGAGTTTCCGCTGCCGCTCTGTCCAATCGGATATTTCGTCAAGCTTGAATTTGGATAACTGGTTCTCCACCACTTTCTGCGCATTTTGCAGCCAAATGGTTTTATTCTGTAAGCGCTGCACCTTCAGGTCCATCGCTTTGATCACTTTTTTTATGCCCGCTTTGATCACATCCACAATAATGAACTGTGCACTTGCCCCGGAGGGTAATGCAGTCAGTAGTATTGTGGCACTGAGTGGCAGGACAACCATATAGGTTCTCATCATTCTCTTTAGTTTGTTCATAGATTAATAATTTAATTGATTCGCCGGTAGCTGCTATTTTCCAGCATTAGTAAACCTTTTGAAGCTTCAAAGGAGATCACCCTGCCTTTACGGCTCTCGGTCATCACCCCGGTGTTAGGGTCATAAACCGCTTTCCATTCTTCAGCTTCCAGCTTTAGTTTACCCGCTTTGCCTTTATCATCCAATACTTTATAACCGGTTTTACGATGGATGAAATAGTGCTGATCCTGGTCATGTTCCACTACCAGGGTATCATCAGCGATACTGAATTCACCGGCGGCATGATTTGCATAGGTTCCTGCCATAGCAGCCGGGGAATGACCGCCTTTACAGGCACCAAAGAATAAAGCGGTTAAAGCCAAAAGGATAATAGCGGTGTTTAATTTTAATGTCGTTTCCATCATGTTGATAATTAAAAGTTTATAATGTAATTGCGCCGTTTTGAATGTCAGCTGCGAGGGCGGCGATCCCCTTGCGGATATCGCCGAACCTCGCAGCGTATTCCTGAACTTTCATCTTTTCTTTTTCTTCGGTGGTATAGGCCAAATACTCGATCAAACTCACTTCTGTGCGGTAAACCTTAGAACTCTGATTACCCAGGGATATGAATACTTCCTTGTATTTCTTAGTGGGGTCATTGGCCTTGTTCATACTCAGAATCTGCGCCTTTTCTTTGTCATTCAAGCCCAGCAAAGCCTGTATCTCATCGAACTTATTCTGATACTTGCTCTGGTCAAGCAGGATCTTACAATCCGCATTACCGACAATCGCCTTTTTAACAATAGCCGAACTCAGCATATCCTCGATCTCCTGCGTAACCACAATAGCTTCCCCAAAGAATTTTCTAACCGTCTTAAAAAGGTATTGGATGTAGGTGGCCATACCCTCCTTAGCTATTGATTTCCAGACCTCTTCCAAAAGCAAAACCTTACGTATCCCTTTCAGCTTGCGCATTTTGCTGATGAACAGCTCCATGATGATGATCGTAATGACCGGAAATAAAATCGGATGATCCTTGCACTTGTCAATTTCAAAGATCACCAGCCGCTGGCCCAACAAATCCAGGTTTTCGGTAGCATTCAGCAGGTAATCAAACTCGCCGCCTTTATAATAAGGATTGAGCACATACAGAAAATTGTCAATGTCAAAGTTGCGTAGCTGTACCTTACCGTCCTGCAATACTTGCAGGTACTCTTCCATTAAAAAGTCGTAGAACGAGTTGAAACAGGCAAAGAGATTGGGATGCTTAGCCAGGTGCTCATAATATAGGGTCAAAGCATTGGAGATCGCCACATACTCCGAACGGGTAAAGGATTCATCATCCTTTTTCCAAAGGGTGATCAGTAAAGTTTTAATGCTTTCCTTTTTCTCTGTATCCAGTACATCCCCGTCAGGAATATAAAATGGGTTAAAGCGGATCGGGTTATCCTCGGAATAGGTAAAATAATAACCACCCACCAGATCGCACAGACCTTTGTAAGAGTGGCCCACATCCACAATGACCTGGTGCGCCCCCTGCTCGTAGTAAGAACGTACCATGTGGTTCGTGAAAAAAGACTTGCCCGAACCGGAAGGGCCTATGATAAACTTATTCCGGTTGGTGGTATAACCCAATTTCATCGGTTCATCAGAAATATCCACATGTACCGGATAACCCGATATCCGGTCACCTAAACGCATCCCGAAAGGAGAAAGCGAGGAACGGTAGTTCGTTTCCAGGTTAAAAAAGCAGGTGGCCTGCTCCGCGAACGTATCGAAGGTATCATTCATGGGAAAGTCCGCCTGGTTACCGGGCATCCCCGCATACCAGATCTGCGGCGCGCCGTCGGTTTCCTGTTTGCAGACCGCATCCATTTGCGCCATAGCCGAACCGACCTTGTTTTTCAGCTCTGCCAGTTCTACCGCATCGTCCGACCAGGCCAGCACATTGAAATGCGCTTTTACCGGTAAACGCTGTGAGCCGATAGCCTCGTTCAGAAAATCATTACAGGCATCCCGCGAAATCGCATTCTCCCGCGAATAAGCGGATAAGGATTGCAAACGCAATTTCTTCGCCTCCAAACCCTTGATCGTTTTCTGCGCATCACCTATAAATACAAACTGGTTATAAATATGGTTACAATCCAACAGCTGCCCCAATGGCGAAGCAAAACCAATGCTGTACTTGGTACGGTCAGTAGAATACTTATCATAATTGATCCGGCTGCCGCAGAATGCCGGCAGGTCTTCCGCATCGGAAAGCGTGTACAGTTCGCAATGCTTGTCGCCGATACGCAACTCCTCCTTGATATGAATATCCCGGATCACCGAATGCTGGCCACGGTTCAGCAAAAAACAATATTGCTCGATCACACCGGCTTTGTTGGCCGTACCTGCCAGTTCATCATCAGTCAGCCTTTGCAAGCTGACAAAGCCGCTATCGGTCAGGATACGTACAAACTGGCCGCAGGCCGAAAGGAAGTTTTTATACTTCTTTTCGTCCAGCACCTGCGATGGGGAAATCGACTTACGCAGGATATTGGAATAGGCCGAAGAAGACAACTTACGCCCGGCAGGCTGCTGCGTCAGATAGATCATACACTCATGATCTAAATAAGGGCGCTCATTAAAAAAGCGCTCCGAAGCCTCGGATAGCGTATTGTCCCCCGCCTTTTCAAAATCAGCCTTAAACTTTGCCTGGGTAAACTTATCGCTCTTGTGCAAAATACTGTTCGGCGGTAATACCCTGATCCCTTTTACCCAGGCCTGGTGAAACGCCTCATAGTTATCCGCTGATAGCGTCCCGGTTTCCGGTAAGATCACCTTAAACCCTACCGTAATATCCCCCTGCATGGAGACCATCGCCTGGTGCTCCACTTTATAAACAGGCAGGATCTCTTCGATGGTCATCATACCCTCCGCCCCCCGTTAACTATTTTTAGCCCGGTGAACACCCGTCTTGACCTGCATTTCAGGCACGACGGTAAACCTCGTTTCGCTATAAACTTACTTAAGCCATGCACCCCGAAACGTTTGGACAAACGGGATACCGTAAAGAACAGGCCGCCACCCAAAGCGAATACCAGTGGCAGGATCACCATTAAGCCAGCGCCCAGTAAGTAGAGCATGATAAAACTGAGCAACAGCACCACCAGCCCGATAGCCAGCCAGGCGATGTATTGACCACGCAAGCCCCTAAATTCTATGGGTTTATTGATGCCTTTATTGATTTTATAGATGGAACTCATGTTGATCTTTTTAAAGTTTTCCTGTGCTGATAGCACAGGAAAACGGGTTAATAGTGAATGGGTTAAATACCGAAGAAAGATTTAAGAACAGTGGCGACCACCACCAGAAAGATACAGGAGCCAAACCAGGCCGCCGCTACTTTCGAGGTGTCCGGTTCACCCGCATTCCACTTGTTAAACACCTTCACTGCACCTATCAGGCCGACAACAGCACCGATAGCATACATCAGGTTACAGCCCGAATCAAAGTAACTTTTGACCTTGTTGGTTGCTTCGTTGATGCCTGCCGCCCCATCTTGTGCAAACACCGAAACACTGCACAGCAGGTTGTACACGGATAATGTAAAAAAGGCCAGTAAGAGTTTAGCTAAATTTTTCTTTTTTGGATCTTGATTCATAAAAGCTGTTTAAGGGTTAAAGAAATGATCTTGACTTTTCGCATCGGGACCGCAAAGGATCAACCGACTGTTAAAGATTTTCTTTTAACTCCTCTGCACTGAGCTCAAACTCCAATACCGCTGATTCATTAACCTGGTGGCAGACCCGTTCATAAACCGATTCCAGCAAAGGGCTTTGCATTAGTTTTGGATAGTCCCGCACCTGCCCGTTCACCAGATCAATAAGGGCGTCCTTATCCAGTTCGGCATCTTCCAAGACCGGCTTGATGCGCTCCATCAGATCGAAAACATCCGACTGTAACAGTTCATCAGTAGCCGGAACGTCATTACCAGGCTTAACCACTCCTTGCTTAAAACTAAAATCATCCTGATCCAAAATGCTTACCCCATCGGATAAGGCCGGTTTACCCATAACCCCTTCTTCAGCTATGTTGTCAAAATCTCCTTGCCAGGCATGGGTTAAAGGTTCTACCCGCGGTTTACTGCCACCCGATAAAAAGGCGCCTAATTCCTTCCGATAAAAAACCATCAAAACAATGACTAGCCAGACCAGGCTAAATACCACCGCGGCAATCAGAAACTGTTGCCATGTGAATGCTTGTAACATAAATATTTTGTTTATTTCCGGCACTGTATTGTGCCTGGATCGTGAAACAAAGGTTCGGAGAACGAAACTCCGGCTTACTCTAGTAGAGATAAATAAAAGTTAAAACCCTATAGATCAAGATCCTCGTCCATATAGTTAAGGAGACAATCCCGCATGAATTCGGTATAATAGGTGCGGCTTAATTTTTTTCGCCGTTTCAGTTCCCTAAAACGATTAGCAGGGATGCCGATCACCACACCAAAACTCTCTTCCAGCCAATTAAAGATCTCCTGCAGGCCAGCCTTACCGCCACCAATCTGTTTGGACAGGTATAAACCATAACCCAATTCCACCAGGTTGATCACTTCACCCGTCCAGTCAAACCATTTTTTACCGCCAATCATCGGTATAACGGAAGCGTTTTGTTGATCCAGTTGTTTCAGCTCTTCTAATATGAATTCCTCCAGCAGCTCATAAGCCATGAACTTAGCAAACAGGTAATCGCAGTTGGTAGAAAATTGAGGATCAATGTCTGTTACGTCCTGAATTAGTGCAGACTGTACCGCTACCCCACGAATAAATAACAGCTCATCCAGTTCCGTGAAGCCAGACCGGAAATATTCATAATGAAAAGCATGTCGTTTAAAGAAGCGGGCTATAAACCGTAATTCCTCCAGGTAATAAACCCTGATAAGCTCAGGTGTACCGGCGGGTTTCTGCTTTAGTAAAGTAAATTGCGCTATGTGGTAGATCTTCAGCGATACATACGCTGGCTTTTCAAACTTGAAGAAATAGACCTCCTCCAGTTTGTCTTTAAATGTCTCCGCAACTACCTGGTCCCGGACAACCTTTAAAAAGCTATTGATCGCATCGATTGATTCATTGAACTTTCCCGCCAGGCTCAGGCCATCATCAACGGCAATCACGTCCAACCTGGTCCGCAAATCACGAAAGAAATGTTTAGCATTGTTTTTACGCATATAACACATATTTAGATTAACCTCACCCAAGGCCCGTTCACCGGCCACCATTATTCACATCAGGTAAGAAAAGGTAATTATTCATGCATAGGCTATCCAGGCTTATCCACTACTTTAAATTGCTTTTATTCAAATACCAGTAAATTCTTATACCCTTTAAATCAAAAAGATTAATCTACCGGCTTAATCAAACGGGCAGCTTTAAGCTACAGCCCACACCTGAATTTCTTTTTAATTAACAAATATTAATTTATTAAACACCCAATATATTTTTCAAAGAGTACCAGTTAGTATTTTTTTATAATAATTTCCACTACATATCCATCTTAATTCAGCATAGCACAACTATAAATAAGATATTATATAATAAATCACCATACTTTAAGTTTAACTATTAATTATTATCTGTTAATCCAAAGCTAATACCCATAAGGTCCGCATGGTTTGATTACAATCAAATTCGTATGGATACATTAAATGAGCTTTCGGATATGGAACCGTTGTTCCGGATTCTGACTTTTATCGCCCCATTTTCCGGAGCGTTGCGTCGACGGTTCGAAGACTTTATTGTCCGCCGATCCTATCCTAAAAAGTTCCACCTGTTAAAGGAGGGCGAAGTTGCGCACCACATCTATTTTATCTGTAGCGGCTCCGCGCGTGCATTCTACTATGACCACGAAGGCAGGGAACACACCACCTGGTTTATGAGTGAAAATGACCTGATGATCTCTGTTTACAGTTTTTATACGCAGCAACCCGCCGCAGAAAATATCGAACTGTTGGAAGACAGCGTCCTGTTAACCATGACCTGGAACCAGTTAAACACGATCTACGCGGAGTTCCCCGAATACAATTACCACGGGCGGCGGGTAACCGAAAAATACTATATTATCGCAGAAGAACGGGCGATCCTCCTCCGGACAAAAAAGCCTTCTGAACGCTACCAGTTATTACTAAAAAATCAACCGGGCATTTTAAAACACGCATCCCTCGGACAGATCGCAACCTTCCTGGGTATCACCCAGGAAACGCTCAGCCGGATTCGTGCCCGCAAGGAAATTTGATCCAAATCAAAAATTGCCCCTGAACTAGCCCTCCAAATTCACCTAAAATCAATTATTATGAAACAAAAGCTGATTGGCATCATCTTATTTTTTATTGTACTTACAGCCTGTAAGAAAGACCAGAAAAACACCCCTTCTATCATCCAGGATAACGGAAACTTAAGCCTCGACCAGGTTAAACAGTGGCACAAGCCTGATACCGCTTTTTCCGTCAACTGGAACGATGCCTCTTTTATTCATAATAAAAAAGGAAGTTACTGGATGGTAGGCATTACAGGACGACCCTTGTTCCAAAAGCAAAAATTAGGTTACCGCAGGTTATCATTTTACCGGGACAGTATAGGCAACATCCAGGAACATACCTTGGAAATTATCCCCGATCAGTTATACCTGCAGCGTAAGCAAAAAGTATCCTCAGCCGACTTTACGGGCAGGATATTCATCTATAACACCTCCCGGCACCTGCTTGCCGGCGAAATCTATCAGAATGGCAAACAAACGGGTGTAATTAAGCTCCAGGCTGCAACAACCGGAAGCCTTCATACTGCAAGTGCGCCTGTAGTTATAGACGAAGATTGGTACCAATATGGATATACGGATAGTGAAGGAAACGCAGTGATTGTCGCGGAAAAAGTATATACTATTTCCGGCGGCGAAGCAGAGGGCAGCCCTGGAAATACCAGCGATCCCGGTGCAGCAGCAGCAAATCCAACCGGCGGCGGCACCGGAAACCCGACAGTGGCACCTTCACCATCCAATCTGCCAGGCGAAGACCATGCGGCTGTAAACCCCAAAGAACTCATTAAATGTTTTGGTAATATCCCCGACCAGGGAGCCACTATGAAAGTAACCATATATGTACAGGAACCATTTCCAGGCACCACATTTAATTATGGCCCAAATAGCGTAGGTCACGTTGCCATTGCATTGACAAAAAGTAATGGAACATCATCTATTACACAAATAGTCGGATTTTACCCAAATGCCTCCGGCGCATCTAAAATGCATGCCCCATCCAAAATTGTAGATAACAGTTCCTTGGATTATAATGTCAACATCAACTATACCGTAACTGCGGATAATTTTAATGCTATAGCCAATTACATTTCCAATCCGCCTGCGACATACGACATTAGCGACTTCAATTGTACTAATTTTGTATATAATGCCAGTAAAGCCGGCGGCATAACACTTCCGGACCCCTATAACACCATTGGTCTGTCAGGCCCTGGCGGCGCTGGATATGCCATGACCCCGGCAGGGTTAGGAAACAGCATAGAAAATCTAAAAGACAATCCAAACGTAAACACCAACGGAGGCACTGCTCCATTAGGCAAAGGCGCCTGTAATTAGATCATCATGAAAAAAAACATCATCATCACCATTATCGCCATTATTTTAATATTTAATTATACCCCCATTAATTATATTTTGAAGGAAAATTATACCTACAGCAATTTTGATGGGAGCTTTACTTTTAGTGAAGAAGGAGGAAAAGGTTTTAACTACACATCGGTCATACGAGCATATACCTATTTCCTATGCCAACATCCCGAAAAAGATCAGGGTGATAATCGACTCTACCGAACCTTTGCCTTTAAACCATGGTGTTTTTGGGAATGGGGACAAATGATCTTTCACAGCGACAGGTTTTTACTTTCATATAAAAAAAGATAAAGCGTTAATCATTTTAAATAAACATCAAAGCAAAATGGGCCGTAAATTCATAGTTTTATAGGCGCGATCTGGGTTTAAGTTGTTCTTCCAGAATTTGAGATAAGCAGGGTAATCAGCCTAAACATGAGTGAAGAAATATTAAAAATCATTAAGCCTGAGGATTGTTCAGAAACAGAAATCCAGGCTTTTTACGATCTTGTAAAAAGCGGCAATCAAGTAGCTTTGATCAATCTGGAGGTGAAGATCCGGAGAGCGAAAGTATTAGCCTTTGCCTATATTGATGATCAGCTTGCCGGCGTCGCATCACTAAAAAATCAAAAGCAATCTTACATCACGAAGACTTTTTTAAAAGCCAAAGTACCTTTCAAGGCTAAAGCCTATAAAACTGAAATGGGGTACGCTGTAACTGCACCTGATTATCGCCGTATGGGCATATCAACTAAATTGATTATTGAACTTTTTAAATCCACTGAAGAAACGAGTTTTTATGCTACAACAAAAAATGACGGTATGCGCGATTTACTGGAAGGTTTAAAATTTGAAAAATTAGGATCGTCTTTTCTTAACGACAATGAGGAGATCTTAAATTTGTATGTTTTTAATAAATAAAGGGGTGGAAAACATCAAAAAAATTAACAAGCTTAAACTGAGACAGTTTTTTGGCCATCGCCTGTTTGTAGCCTATGCCGTGCCTGTGATACTTTACATGGCGCTTCATCATAATATTCTTAAACTTATTAAGAAACACAGTTTTACATGAAGACCGCTTTTAAAAATCAATAAAAATTACTATTTTCATATAAACGCAAATTTGGGAGGGATTCAAAAAGCCAATTTCCAATAGTTTGAACGATTATTTTAACGTGGATTTTCAACAAAAAACTCTGCCAAAACTCTGCCAAAAACATCAAATAATTGCAAAATGAAAATTAAAAAACCGCTCTCAGAGCCTCAAAAACGCAGTTTGGGTAAGGCAATAATGGCTATTCAAAATCCGATATCTGCAACGGTTGTTTTCAAGTAATTGATTTTCAATTACTTGAAAACAAAAAAATGCGTTTTTTTACAAAGCCTGCCAGTGAAATAATCCCTTCTCTTAACTATTTGAATATCATAACAATACAATTAAAAAATTGCGAATCTGTATTCTCCACGATCCGTTGACGGAAAAGACCAAAAAAAATTTATTGCCGCAAACCCGCAGTTCAAAACGGTGAACCCTCTTTGACCACCAGATGAAAAGAGAAGAGCTGTTGCCACCCGTACAGAAACAGGACAACAGCGAAAAACAAACGTAAAGCAAGCACCAAAAGGAGGAGCTGCCCGAAAAAAAGCAGTCCAGAAAAAGTAAGCTGAGTGTTTAAGTCCTTTAAATCAAAAAGCCTTCTGAATAAGGGACTTAACTCACAAGGAATGGCAACAATTATGATCCCGAACCTCGTTCGTGCATTTTTTAACAAAAAGTTTGTTTGCATTCATTGGGACATGGTCTGGAGCCACCCACGATCATGTTTTTACCCAATAGTTTATTTACCTTGTAAATATCATCTCCGTTCGCTAACACCGGCATAAAGAAAACATCGCGATACTTTTGGTCCTTCGGCAGAACCGGGAAATCCGGGTCATTTCTGACGCATTTTCCATAGTAAACACGGATTCCTTTAATCATATCCTTTTCATTTTCTTGATCCAGATTGTAAGATTCTATATCTGCAAATAGCCGTTTGAGTGTGTTAAGACCAAAGGTGTGTCCAAAAATGTGGCTCTTATCTGTTCTCGGAGGGACGCCGGGCTCTTGAAAATAGGCGTTAAGGGAGGCTTTTGCCTGTGGCTCTGTGATAAATTTACCCGCATTAAGTAAGTTAACGCCCATGGCATTACATGGTACAGAAAGAGGTTGATCGGGTGGAGTAGCTTTAGGTGCCCCTGATTTAGGTGCTTCTTGATCGGAAAGTCCGGGATTTTTGCTTGTTGCCATCTTGAATATAGTGATTAAGTTAAAAGTTGTCATGCGGTAATGAAGTATAACCTGATTTTTTGAATTAACCAGATCTAACAATTTGCATCATACCAATATATTAATTTTTATTTAATTCTGTAAACCAGATGGTTAGTGTTTTTTTAGATCGACCTTAGTAACAGTCAACGTAGCTTTTTGCTTTAACATTCAGAAGGAAATCTTTCTATTATCGTTTTATGGCATTTATAAGCCTTGCGATTTGTAATTACTATCACTATGCTGATGAAATGAAGAAAAAACCTATCGTTTTAGTTTTTAAAAATCCCCGGGCAGAGATTGCCATCGGGGATTAGTAATAAGGTTAAGATATCACTTCATATTTTTAACGACGAGTTTGTCACTGGCAAATGAAATGATTTTGAATTTCTGTGTTTCCTCGTTTGCATTAAGGTTTAAAATATTATCGTCGTCAATCATCCAGGTGCCGTCCTTATGCTTATACCGGTCATCAGCCAACAAATTATTGCTTATCCTACCAATCTCTCCCTTCAGAACGTAGCTATTGTCACTTTTAAGATTGATTGCCGCCCGGCCGGCACGCGTGAGCGGCAATTGAAATCCTTCCGGGCGAAAGATGATGTTCCCGTCTGCATCCTCCTCGTGCGAGTGAATCCAGTTTCCTTCCAACTTGTTTTTGTCCATAACGAATCTTTTTTCTATATTCCTATCAGGTTTCTTGCTCCGGACAGCGTTGCCTGCATCCGTGTTACCTGCCCAGCGGTGAACATGACCATGCTGTCATCGTCCACGTAATCCATGTAGTTCACAAACATATCCCCATTAGGGCCGTTGCTGCAGGATATATGTGGAAAGACCGGCTTTCCGGTGTTCGGATTCTGCGCGTTCGGTGTGTCTGCTACAAAATCAGTTCCCTGGCACTGGTGTGTATCTCCCCATATATGAAGCAGGTTGAGGTAGTGACCTACCTCATGTGTTGCTGTCCTTCCCAAATGAAAAGGTGCCTGGGTGATGCCTCCCTTACCAAATGCCTTATTTAGAATAACGACCCCGTCAGTACTGGCCGGGCCACCCGGAAACTGGGCATAACCCAAAAGCCCGCCGCCAAGGTTGCAAACCCAGATATTTAAATAATCATCCGCGGGCCACGCATCCGCGCCGCCGCTTACCGCAAATTTAACCGAATCATCATCACCGAACGAATCTTGAGTGGTCTGCGTCCGTGTTATGCCGGTTGTGGGGTTTCCAGCCGGGTCTTTTTGCGCTAAAGCAAAGCTTATATGCGCCGAAGCAGTTGTGTTCTGCCATATCGTAGGTATTTTAGAAATATCGACATTTAAGGCTTTATAATCCTCATTCAAAACATCGATCTGGCTGAAAATCTGCTGATCAGCAATGTTTTCGGAAGGATTTTTATAGATAACGTGAACGACCACCGGGATGGTTACCGGTATAAGCCGCTCCAGACCGAACTTTTTCAGTTCGGAAACCCGCTTTTCTATATTAATCTGGTTTGCAATAAATAGCGGATGTTGTTCCAGTAAACGGTAATGAACGGACATCGTGCCGCATTTGCGCTGAACAGGGGCTTTCCCATTTTCCTGTCCCGGAATAGTTTGATTTTCCATTTAATTTGTTTTTAAGCGTTAAGATTTCAAATACTGTTTTAGATGTGGCAGCAGGCAGGTTTTACTTCTTTTCTGAATCGGCGCCACTTGCCGCTGCCCCGCCGCCGGATTGGCTTGATTTGTTCAGCCCAAAAGTGTAAGTAAGACTGATAAACCGCCCGGTAACAAACTTATTGACATAGTTGACGGATGTAACCGATTTGGCCTGGGGAATAAAGGCTCCGCTATCGTCCCGCTGGCTTGATGATACCGTTTTGATATTGGCGAAGTTGAACCCGTACGAAACACCGATCTTGTTTTGCCCCCCGGCATTGAAATAGACGCTGGCGCCCAACAAAAGCGAATAATTAAGGTTAAGCGACTTCCCTGCACCTATACTTAAAGCGGTAGTGACCCAGTCAGAATACCGGTAATAAGCGTTAAGCAAAGCATTGATCCCAGCGGTTCCCCCCTTGAAATTTGCATCCTTAATTATGGAACTTTTACTGGTATCCCCCGTTTGATTCGGACGAAGGGTGAACATTTCGTTCTTTTTTGTCGAGTAGTAGAACCCTGTACTGAAATCAAATTTCCACCCACCTATAATGGGGATATTCAGGGTCTGATTGACGATGTTTAAAGAACTGTTGTTATTGCTAATCCCATTACTGTCTTTTTTGGGCGAAATATTAATGGTAAACTGGAGCTGATCGGCATTTTGCAACTGGATAATATTTGATTGGTAATTGAAGGATGTGTTTTTTAAAACTTCAGATAACGCGATGTCTTCTTTTACAAGTGAATCAGCGCTTATATTCAGGTGATTATCGTCGTGATTTGTTTTATTGAGCGCATCAATTGCCGCCTGAGTAACGGGTGGTGCAATGGCACTTGTTTTATAGTCTTTATAAGCGGCGGCAATATCGTTGTTAAATCTTTGAGAGATATAATCAACTATACTTTGTTTGGCTTGCGGAAAGTCTCCGCAAGCCTGCGATAGTAATGATTTTAGCGACTTATTCAATTTTACAAAATCAGGAAACACAACAGGCTGCACGGCAGCCTGCGCAGCCGCGGCCCCGCTTATTATTGTTCCTATGGAACTAAATAAGTCAGGTATTTCGGTAGTTGAACTCACAAAAGTGCTGCTTGCCGAAACATCATATTTAATGGTATTGAAGTTATGAACCAGGAACACCGCGCCGTTTTTACCGTTATTGGGTGATCCGTAATAT
The DNA here is from genome assembly GCA_025351765.1 of Pedobacter sp. Lineage (GTDB taxonomy): Bacteria > Bacteroidota > Bacteroidia > Sphingobacteriales > Sphingobacteriaceae > Pedobacter. The sequence goes on along the minus strand of JANXVH010000002.1, from coordinate 38,854 downwards.
TTAAGCGAGTTCTTGAGCCTCCCGTTCCTGAAAATTTCCCAGGTATTATCGCATGGGTAATAAATGATAAGGTTGGGATACTTTGACTTATATCCTGCTATGCCCGGATTAATATTTGAAAATTTATGATCGTCATACACCATATCACCAACAAATGATGAAAATACCGGGTTCCCAAAGGCATAGGTGCCGTTTGAATTAACTATGATTTCATACCCACGACTGGTACTTACGTTATAGATATTCATAACGAAATTAACCGGAGCCGCAGGATTGGGCAGATCCGTACCCTGTATAAGTGCTATACTTCCGCCTGTTGCAAAAGATTTCTTGGTTTCCGAAGCTCCTGGCCTGAGGATATATTTGAGTATCCAGCCCCGGGCGGGCTCATCAGGTACGGACACGCTTACGCTGATGTTATTGCCGAAATCGAGGCGGGCAGGGCCTGTTATCGTTTTTGCTTTCAAATCCAAAATAAGCGCGTTTTGCGCAAGGCCAATCTGTACACAGCCTAACAGGCCGAGGATAAATAATGTGAAGCTTTTCATATGATTAGTTTTAATTCTTTTGGAATACATTTTTTAATAGATATAGCCGGGATACCGTAGGAGATATTTCCGTCGCCCATTACAACCATCCCTACAAATTGATCGTCGGGCGTTAAAATGAAAGCGCCTGAATCTCCCGGAACCGAAAAAAAGTCGTTTATGCCACTCACCTTGATCAATATATCAAACTCCTGCGCGGTATCGCCCTGTTCAGAGCTTGGGCAGGTTATGTGCTCTGAATACCCTTCAAATGTGCCTAGACGGCCGTTCGAAACCGCTCCATAGTTGTTTAAAGTAATATTCCTGGCGTTGCCCCCGCTTAAAGTGACCATCGGTTTTAGAAGCCTTTTATCGGGTATGGCGAAATTTTTTGTTATCTGATCGTCTATTAAAATAATCGCAATGTCTGCGAGTGAATTTCTCACGGCAAATTCTATCGTTCCAAATTCAAATTGTTCACCAAATAGTTCAGAAACTACCCGGCATGTTAGTAGGTCTTTTTTAAAATCGGTCCAATCCAGGCTGTCGTTATGAACACAGTGGTAGCAGGTTATGGCATAAACCACGCCGTTGGCGTCTTTTACCAATCCGCCTATGGTTCCCATTGACGGAACATTTGCCCGTTGTTTTGTGGATGGAATATTGTTGCATACTTTCATCCCTGCCTTAATTTCCATTGCCGTAAAGTTTTAAGTCTGATTTTTCAATTTTATATGCCCCTTCTCCTATATAATGGTTGAGCTTTTTCACATCATCATCAGATACTACCTCGTGAAATTTCAGAATCACCTTGCGTGAGTCATTATCGGGCTCAAATCCCTGGAAACCGGTAATGCCCCTAAGCACACCAACCGCAGACGATGCTTTGTTCATCGCCTGCCGCTGCTCGTTGTCAGCGACTTTCTGAAGTGCAGTTGTTGCCTGCGACTTTTTGAGATTAGAGAACTGGAGTATAATATCAAGCATATCATGCCAGAATTTTGAGCCAAGGCTAATGAAGAAGCCGGTGAGTATCGTTCCTATAATGTGTTCAGGTTGAAGCTGAGCAGGATAGCTCAGTAACCCGCCGTTGTGATTGATGAGGTAAAACAAATCGGAACCCGCTATAAAAGATGTCAGGATTCCGCAAAACAGGGCAATCAGCAATACTTTAAGCTCATGTTTCTTTTGTTGCAAGGGCGTACCGATTGCGTTTGAGGCATCGGTAAAGCACAGTTTTAATAGCGTTCCGATCCGCTCTGAGATCATACTTAACGTAAATAATACCATTACTACAGACTGCCATATGCTGACGGTAGTGGCTGTATCGGTAGGGTTTGCCATCATGTTGGGTTGATTAAAGGGTTAATTAAAGTTTACTTTGTTGGCAGTATCAGGTATCAACCGTTTGCAGATGATTTCCTGGTATTGACGATACAAAATTATCGTGACCTGGCATGCCCAATCAATACCACGGCGGTGGTATTAAAGTTTACGGAAGTGGTATTGTGATATGTTAAAAATCAGTAACTTAAGCGACATTTAATACCCCTTACAAATGAGGAAATACCACGTGAGAGGTATGGTGGCTTTGAGCTAATCCACAGAATTTTGTTCTTGATAAATTTTTATTAACGATTTAAATATCAATAACAATGGAAACAGGAACAAAAAATCAGGCTGTTGCAGCAAGCGAGGACAAATGCCTGCCAATTACAGGGGATATCCGTATCATCGGAGACCCTATCACCCAAACCACCGCTACTACTTATGTGAAAAATTACCGGGATGCGGTTAACGACGATCCGGCTACACATAATTATGGTTTCGTATTCGGGCTCGCCAAAATTGATGCCTTCAGGGCGGAAATCGAGGCTTATAATGCAACCCCTGAAGCCGTGAAAAAGATCGCAGGTATCAGGGTATTCTTTGGTTTGACCGTGCCCAGCACTGTTAGCAATCCAACGCCGCCGGATAGGGCAGTAGATACAGTATTCCTGATGCCGGTACTAGAAGACGGAACTGATTTATATAAAGTTCACGACCTTATTGTTAATGTAAGCATTCTCGGTAATCCGCGACCCTGCCCGAATGAATGTAAAAAGTTATACTTTATTGAATAGATGGTTAGTTTCAGAGATTTCGTTTTTACCGTTTCTACTTTTTCAGATATTTCTGAAACCATCCCTGCTTTGACCTGGATAATCTTTGCAAGAAAAAAGATGCCCTATAATATCCTGGGTGTTTTTTTTCTTGTTTCGTCATTGCTAAAGATCTACACACTAATTACGGCAGAACTGCACATCACAAATATGCAGGCCTTTCACCTTATGGCATGCTGGGAAATCGTTATGTTTTACCTATTCTATCTATATTTATTACGCAAACAGCAATTCCGTTGGGGAATACTTATTTTAATAGGGCTTTGTGTTGCAGATACTATTTATTTGGAACACATCATGACTTTTAATGCATTGGCCTGGTCTATGGATATGATCATGATAATATCTATGGGAATGCTTTATTTTTTTAGGCTTTACCAAAAAGATGAGACACCAGGCCCGTTGACGAAGCGTCCGGATTTTATTATCATCATAGGTTTGTTAATTTATGCTTCCGGCTCCCTGTTCCCTTATTTACTTGCCAATAAAATTCTTACCGGAAGCGCTGATGGCTTTTTTAAAAATGCGTGGTTTTTCCAAACGCTCTCTAATATTTCCAAAAATATTATTGTGAGTTATGGTTTTTTATTAACAAGACGTTATGAATGAAGTTATCTATCTGGTTTTAGGCACCTCCTCCATGGTTTTGATGATGCTGACAATCATTGTCTTCATCAATCTCTACCATCGTAAACTTGCCCTGAAAGCGAAGGAATATAAGGAAATTGAAGTACTTGTACAGAAGCAGGAACTTCAGTCGGCCTATTTTTTGATCGAGGGGCAGGAACGGGAAAGAAAGCGGATCGCTGCCGAATTACATGATAACATCGGCGGCCTGCTGGCAACACTGAAAATTTACAGTGATCTGGCTGTCAACCAAAATGAAGCGTCCGAAATGCAGCGTTTGAATAGTAAAATTAATCTGATTGCCGAGAACCTTAGTGAAGAAGTAAGAAAACTCTCTCATGAACTTGATCTGAGAACACTGTCCGCCTTTGGGTTGAACGTGGCCATTCAGCAATTGGCAGAGGCGCTAACCGAATCAGGAAAACTTTTTGTGACGGCTATCGTTGAAGTACATAAACCAATAAAGGATAACATCTCCCTGCACCTTTACAGGATCATACAGGAGCTATTTACCAATACATTAAAACACGCCATGGCTACAAACGTGAGGATAGAGATAGCCTTGATCGGCGACGATATTACCATGATATATGAAGACAATGGCAAGGGGTTCGATGCCAACCAGGTAGGCAATGGGGGCATGGGGATACAAAATATAAACTCCCGCGTCAGGCATATTGAAGGCAAATTGACAGTTGACTCATCCAGCCTGGGAACTACTTATATATTAGAATTGATTAATCATGAATGAAATACTGATTTATATCGCAGATGACCATGCAATTGTCGTTGAAGGATTATCCGAAATCTTGAAATCAAGGTCGCAATTTAAAATAATAGGCACCGCAAATGATGGTGAAGCGTTGACAAAGTTAATGCTGAACAGAAGGGCTGATGTGGTCATCCTTGATATAAATATGCCCAAGATGAATGGTATTCAGTGTACCGAATGGATCAAACAAAATTTCCCAAAATGCAAAGTTATTATACTGACGATGTTTCCCGAGAAAACTTATATAGAGCAACTTATCAAGGCTGGAGCAGACGGATGCCTGTTGAAAAGCAGGGGAAGCAAAGACCTTTTAGAAGCGATAGACCGTGTGGTCGCTGATCGCTCCTATTTTGATACAGTCCAGGATTTTCAGGCTCCAAATGATCATCCTGCGTATAATCTAAGTGAACGCGAGATTGAAATCATAAAGCTGATTGTAAACGGAGACACCAGCGCTGAGATTGCCGAAAAGCTTTTTTTATCTGAGCATACAGTGAAAACCCATCGAAAGAATATTTTTAGAAAAATGAATATCAATAGTATCAGTCAATTAACCTCATTGGCAATTAATACCGGCCTTCTCCCTTAAGTTAAATTTATAAAAGCTGATGTTTTAACCTTTTATTTTAGGTTCTTTTCAATCTCCGCGATGTCAAGATAGCTGAATTTTTAGTGGAGAATAGATGAAAAAAAGGCTAAAAATCACAAAAAAGTCAGTATTTTTATAAAAGGTAATTTTGAAAAAAGTTTGAAAAACCGCATTTCTGACATCTTAAATGAGGATTTTGGTAATGATTTCCGGCCAAGAACTCTGTCAAAAGTCTGCCAAAAAACCGTAAAAAACTGCAATTGAAAATTAAAAAACCGCTCTCAGAGCATCAAAAACGCAGTTTGAGTAATGCAATAACGGCTCTTAATAATCCGATATTCTCCACTTTTATTAATAAATAAGCTTCTTTATGTTAACTACGTTGAGTGTAAGTAAGTTGCAGATATATTCAACCATTTATTGTTCCTCCCTATCATCAATATCAACATTTTTATTATCTCTGATTTCAACAGAATCCTCAAAGACCGCCCTGAATTTCGAAATATAGCCCATCAAGCATTTTTTTGTTTTTATGCTCAATAAAACTCAGCTCACTTTTTACAACACTTTTCAGAGCAGCTCAATTCGAATAAATAAAATAGGTAATTGATTTCGACTTAAGATTACATACAATGAACCTTTTGAATCGGACTTTTAAGCATGTTGCACATCGGTCTCTGATACGCTTTCGTTCAATTTTACAGTGATAAAAGACATCCCATTAGCCGGCAGCTGGATGTTGGGACACTATCATCATCCGAAGAATTTTTAACAGGGTTGATGACAGTCTCATTTCCCACTTACTCCTTTCCCAACTTGCGAAGGTTCCTTGTACTCAAAGTCCCAAGAACATTTACCATTTCATCCGACAAAAAATCCACGTCCTCCAAAGATAAAACTTGTTATAAAGTAGTGATGTCAGGCAGAAAATTAAACTGGCTGGCATTTGTGGTGGTAGATGGATTATTAGCATAATGAACATCCCAGTGCTGCAACTGACTTTCCAGACAGTCGTCAGCTTATCTGATCAATGATTTCTACATGTGATCAGGCTATTGAATTTGCTACCAGTTTCTTAGGTCTTTTTACAGGATTAAAACTCAACTTAAAAACCAAGTACTCTGAAATTTTTAAATAACAAAAGGGGAGCCAACCAACTCCCCTCCTTTTATAGGCAATTATTATCTGTATTTGCCTAATCCCATAAAGAACGATGGGTTGTTCCTTCAACTAATATTACAGCCAGGATAAGGCCATCTCATCCTTAAAACATTATTTCTCCGGTTGCTTATTCGATTCGGGTAGCTTATTCGATTTGAAATCCTTAAAAAATTCAGAAAGTGGTAAATCCAGCTTAATTAGAAGCTTAATCAGGGTAGATATCCTCAGATCTTCCCCCTTTTCATATCGTCCTATCTGTGAGCGTGAAATATTAAGTTCATTAGCAAACTTTTCATAATTGGAAATATCTCTTTCCTTACGTATGCCCTGAATTCTTTCACTAACCTGGTTCAGTAAGTAAGTTATTACAGGATCCTCATTCTTTTTGGAACGCCGGCTGGTCATTCCGTAAAATAAATTAAAAAACAGTTCAGTTATTACCCCCAATAGGAACCACCCTATTGGATACAAATTATTATATTTACTTTTAATTAAACATTTTCAACTACTATCTTATGAAATCAGATGACATTTTAAAGCAGCCTATCTGCCAACTGGATGTAAGTGTACAGTTCAAAGAAATCAGTGAGAAAATGGGTTACAAAACGTTGGAAGAAATCATTGTTTTTACTCCGGAAATGCTCTCCCAAAAAAAAGATTTTTCTTATACCTGGCTAATAGAATTGAGTATCTATCTTGAAAAGCAACAATTGCTACATTTATTACAGCCAATAAGCGGATAATCAGCATAATGCATAAATGAGCAGATCATATTCCATGTTTTTATGCATTCCAGCATCATCGGGGTAAAGGTTTAGTGCGCATCACATCCTTAATTGTTCCTTAATGATATTATCCAATCTGTGAGTTCCGGATCTATTTAGGGAAGAAATCATGATCTATCTGGGTAATCATTTTTTGTAATATATCGCGAACGGTAGCCGCGGTAATTTGTGTGATACTATAATACTCTTTACTCAGGCTGCTCCATGAAATTGTTTCTTGCCTTTTAGTCGTATGATTCGCCGCAACAACTTTAAATAAATCAGTAAGACTTATACCTGAAAAAAGCTTTACCTCATGAAAGAACCTGATCAGACAGGCGATGTGCGCAACGCTTAAGTTTAGAAAAATTTTTTTATGCTGAATGCCCCTGGCATTCTCCTCTGCTGTAAGTATGCTGGTTTCTACTGCAATAATTTCTTCTTTAAGCCATCCCTTAAGCATGTGATTTATAGACGGAGATTTTGAATCGTAACTTAGATGACTTTCATACTGACAGGTACTTAACAAGAGCAGCTCATATTTCAACAATCCAAGCTGTTCGACTAGTGGTTTTAAATTCAGTTCAGCTTTAATCGACTCATACCTATAAATAAGAAATTTTAGGTGATTAAAATCCAACTCCATCAATTTATCCATTATCTGCCGGTTTTGATTGCCTGTATCTGGCTCTTGAAAAACCAATAGCATCTGCTGTAAGAACAGTTCAAAATAGAAAATATAGCCAAAAGAAAACGAAAATTGCGCCGCCCGTTTTAAGAACTGAGACACATAAACCAACAGGCAATTCTTTAACTTATAGTCTATACGACTATTTTTCAGTAAACTAATTAAGGTAACGCCCCTACATGAATAATGCGCTAATTTATACTGCTGGTATGACAAAGGCGAGATTAAACTGCGATCCAGGTATCTGCCAAAGTATTGATGAAGATGGTCCAGGAGCTCATGCAATTCCAGCAGTACCATTTGCCTGGTTTCGTCATGACTACCGTGAGGGGCTTTTATAATATTGTTATTTAGCGAGTACCCTGAAAAAGTATTCAACCGATCAGTTAGTACCTGTAATTGAAAGGAGAAATAGCGTTCAAGGCAGTATTCACTTTCGACATTAAAAGCAGCAAGAGCCCAGGAATCCCGGGCTCTTTGGCAAGCTTTGACCACTTCTTCTTTTAAAAATTGTATTTCAGTTATTGAACAGCAAGCGTTAGGGTCTACTACGTTTTCGAACTGATCAAGCAATTCTAACATATTTTTAAGTTCGTGTTGAAGCAAAGCCTGCAAATTAAATTTAACCGTGTGGAGTTAAAGAGTTAATTAATCATAAAACCCGTTGTCGTTAAAATTGTCGTACAGGTCGTTGTAGGATCCGTATGCGCAGAAGTTGTGGTTTCCAATCCCCTTGTGTCAGCGTTTTTGAAAGCATACAGCTTCATGGTCCTTTTTTTCGGAAGTTTTTCTTTAGTTGTAATCATGATTTTAATTTATTTCTTACTATATTATTCTAAATATTTCTAAAATCATATTTCGTTATATAAACAGCATCTTTCCATGTGTAAACAACCCTATTCCCGTTATGATTAAAATTTATAACCATAAATATAATTTACATTTTAAAAAAATACTCCGTCATACGCTATGCTGGGCATTGTTTATTACCTACGAACTTTCCATCTTTTATATTAGTACGGGACGACTTCGTTCCTTTGGTGATTATTTTTTTCATTATGCATTAAACATGGGCATCTTTTATTGTCAATTCAGCATCCTGGAGACGACCATAAATACTGCTAAACCTCAATATGTAAAAGCGATCGCATTGTTCCTTTTTGAAATTTCTATTGCGTTAATCATAAAACTCTACATTGATTATCTTTTATTACCTACTTCTAAGTCATTTTTCGCTCAAATCATCGCTATCAAAGATGTCGGCATGTTAAATCTTTTCAGGACCATTTATTTTGCTGCTTTAGCGTCGCTTTATTGGGCCGGAAGCCGAATTTCAGTATTCCAAAAAAAAGCAGTTGATGCAGAAATCAGGCAACTTAATATCGTCAGGGATAATGCATTGCTGGAAGCACAACTGGGCAAAATCCAAAATGCCTATCTACAGCAGCGTCTCAACCCACACTTGTTATTTAATTCACTTAATTTTATTTATGGTAGTGTCGCTAAATATTCAGAAAAAGGCGCTGACTGCGTTCTGCTGCTCACGGATATATTAAGATTTAGCCTGGAGGATACGGACATTGACGGAAAAATATCGCTTTCGGATGAAATTAAACAACTACAAAACCTGATTAACATCAATCAGCATCGTTTTAATTTCCCCCTGGTATTGAAACTACTTCTTCAAGGAAATTTTGATGATTACCGAATCATTCCGCTAGTCCTGCTGACCTTAACCGAAAATGTCCTGAAACACGGAAACCTAAAACAACCTGCAGTAATCCGACTTGAAATTAAAGAAAACAGGACTTTCTCCTTTTTTTCTTCAAATCATAAAAAAACACTTCCAACTGCTACAAATAAACCCACGGGGCTTGAAAATATAAGGTTACGTTTAAATTATAGCTATCCTGATAATTACAGTTTGATCAAAACAGAAAATGATACTACATTCCAATTAGAACTTAATATAAAACTATGATCATAACTACCGTTATCGTCGATGATGAGCAGCATGCCATCGATATCCTTGCAGGCTACGTTAACCGCACCCCATGGCTGGAACTCAGCGGAACTTATACCGATCCGCTTCAGGCACTTGATTACATCACAAGCGATCTTCCACCCATGCTGGTATTAATGGATGTAGACATGCCCGAAATATCGGGTATAAAAATGGCTCCGTTGATTAACGGTGCTTCACTTACGGTGTTTACGACATCGTATAAAGAGTACGCGCTGGAGGCTTTTGAAAATAACATCTTTGACTACCTCTTAAAACCTTTTTCTTACGAACGTTTTCTCCGGTGTATGCAGAAAGTAAAATCTGAGCTTGTTTTGAAGTTAAAACCAGAAAACAAAGAACTTAACTCCTTTTTTGTCAAAACCGAAGTCAGGGGAAAGCTGATCAGGGTACTCATAGACGATATACTTTACATTGAAAGCAAACTCAATTATATCCACATTAACGTCAACAAAGAGAGTATCAAGACGTACCTGACCATTCACGAGCTGATGGAGAAATTACCAAAAGATCAGTTTATCAGGATACACCGATCTTTCATCATCAATGCCAAAAGGATCACCTCTATTGAAAACGGGCAAGTCAAATTGGATAAACAGGTATTCATTCCTTTAGGCAGGTCTTATCATGATTATTTCTTCCAACAGATAAGCCCTGATATCTTAAGCAATAAAAAGGACCTCATATAGCTTTCGCCTTCTGTTTTAACCTGCCGGCTATTGTTGCGCCGTGTTTTTGCAAACAATAATAAATAACCATTTCATGGTGGCGCTGCTTCGACGAAAAAAATCGGTTAACCTGCATATGAATCAAATCAGCTATTAATTGGTAACGTTTTCCCTCATCCCACTTCATGGACGCAGCGGACAGGGATCGTATCTGATCTAATAAAACATGAAGCTCCTTCCCAAATAACGTATACAAAGCATTATTTTCCTCCTCCACTTTAAGCCATAATGACAAGTCTCCCTTAATAGCCCGGTACTTATTATCCAGATCAATCTTCAATTGTTTACCGCCTTTAAACTCTTTTAAAAAACGATCAGCCATTTGATTAAAAAACAAGTTGGTTATCTGACTGTCATCAATAAAACTTAAAGCCATCACGTAAATAGTACTCATCGCCATTAAGTATTCACCTTCTGCTGGAAGATCATCCGTACGGACAGCTAAAATAGCAAGCACCAATTCACTGCCGGCATTAAAACTACTTTCTATTTCTTCGATAAGTTCTGGACTATAACGTTCCAACTCCCTTGAATAGGTATCTCCATGATATCCCCGGATTGATTTCCCCATATCCTGTTGGTGAATAAATTTTTGAAAATCAGACAACAATAAGCCCACATGATCTTCCGTTATTTTGATACGCAAACGGAGATGACTATCAGCATCTGTATACCGAATAAAAAACCAGGAGGATATATGCGCCTGATGTATTAACAATACTTGCTTAATAAGAGCTGTTAATAGCAGGTCTGCTACCTGCGGCGTACAATAGATCTTTAAATATAACCATTCGCTACCCAACGCAAATCTACGGACTGCAATGGAGTGCAAATCATGACAACTGTGGTAAATTCCTTTATAAACAGCTTTTCTCTTCACCAGTATAGCCATCCCCTGAACTGCCAACGCTTTATTACCCACAAGAACCTTACGGTCGGCTGATAGATATTCCTGCAATACTACAGACTTTAGCTCATTGAGGTATTGGAGAAAAAACACCGCTTCCTGGTCATTGACCAGGTTGAATGCCAATTGCTGATCTCCCGTTCCGGTAGAAATACAGGCAGGAATTCCACGCTGTTCCCGGAATACATGAAGTCTGCCCAGGGAAACCGGTTTGGTTACCAACAAAATCACTTCCTCCTTTGTCAACATCCACCGGGCTGGGTTGATGATCGTATTTTCAAATTTAACCCTGGGATAATAGGACATCCCCGGAAACAGCTTTTCCAGATCAAAAGATAAATTCGCCCGTATGCCCTGATATTGTAAGTCACAAAGTATACGAAAAACGGCCAGGTTATTCCGGCTAAAATTATAAGCGGTAGGTAAACGTGGAATAATCCGCTTACCCTGGCTCAAAGATTCCAGGATCAATTCGTCACCCCGGACAGAAACCACCAGATCATTTAAGTGAATATTGGTATGATTATCAGAAAATACATTTACCGGAATAACATGATCATATACCTGGCGTCTCCTGTTAATGTTGTCCGCATGGTCATCAGATACCTGGTGAATTTCGGCGAAAAGAACTTCTGGGTTTACCGCAACTTCTTTCGCTGCCAGTTTAATACATAGCGCATGTACCTCCTCACTAAAAACAGAAAACCTTCCGATCAGTGATGTTGCAGAAACACCACCTATACTTTCCAGGATCAGCCCGTCATTTACACACCTGAACATTACCGCGATGGACGGCGGATTGGAATCAAGCTCATCTAAAATAGTCAATTCTTGCAAGTCCGATTCCATAATCACAACCGGATCAAACGGCTTTCTATCAACATTCATCAGCCAAGCCTTTAAAAAGACCTGATGAACCGTCGACCAATGTAGCTGGCGATTTTCCCGATTGTTCTCCGGAAACCCAATGTTATCCAGTAATCCCCTACTGACAACATCATTAAGATCACCATAACTAATACCAGCATCTGGATCCAATGCCAATAACAAGGGGACTTTTTGCTGATCGAATTTTTCTTTAAACACTTTTATAAATTCTTCTAACGCGGCGGATCTGGTAGGTTTAACCAATTTACTGACCATACGAAGCGACCGCTGGATATCCTCCTGGATGCCTTCCTGTATCCCGCCCGATAATAACGGCCGCTCCAACGCGGAATAAAAATACTTTTTATCCTTTCTCTGACTGACATCAGGCAACAGATCTTCCAGTTCGTCGGTAATTGCTGACAAGGAATGATCACCTACCGCCGCTTTATTTATATTACACAAAAACTGCGCTAACGGTTTCACTTGAGTCAATAGGTCCAAAAAAATAGCAGATTTACCAGGATGCTCAGCGCTTTCAATTAAACCAGTATCCCCCTTTGTTAACAAAACTTGTTCTTCCATCAAAAAATCCAGATACGAAACCGCTTCCTCCATGGAGCAGTCTGCATGACTTTGCATAAACGCAATAATAGCTTCCGCATTAAAGAACCTATTTTGCAAAAATTCCAGCAAACGTACATTCAGTATCTCCGCTGCTACAGCATCTAACGTAAAATTTAGCTTTCCTGATGGCTCACGTAAAGATTTTACATATCTAAATGAATTTCCGAACCGGTAAAGGGTATGGTTTGGTATGAACGATGATACCCGGCCTTCCTGCTTTGATATGGAGTCCAACTGCGTTTGCCATTCCCTGGAAGGCAACAGATGAAGCACAGTCTCTCTTTGTTGGGACAACCGTACTACCCCCGTTTCCGACCATCCAAGCACCGTAAAAGACGCAAATGCGCCAAACGGTACCGGGCGGAAAGACATCCTGTTATAATACTTCTGCAACACAAAACGCTCCTTATCAAGCAACCGATCAAATAAAAAACCCTTAGCCTCCAACACTTTATAAAAATCAGGACTTGCCAGCCAAAGTGCATTGCGAAAATTAATCTCAGCTAGTATTTCCGGCAAGCGTTCCAGCGCATAATCCTCAAAGCTGTAAAAAGGCGCTCTTAAAAACAGCGTATCCAAAAACTCATATTGTTCTTCGCAATCCATATCTATTCGTCTATAATGGGTATATACCTATTTCATACTGTTTTGACTTGAATGGGTTCACTTCCTTTGTTCCATCAAACACAAACACCATGAAGTCTTTTATTAAAATCCTTATCCCTATACTTCTCATCCTGCTTTTTACTTATGCTGCCGCCAGCAAGCTAATGGATGTTGACCGTTTTCGCAGCCAGCTTTACCTGCAACCCTTTTCGCAAAGACTGGCCGACGTATTGCTTTACGCCCTCCCGACCATTGAGCTTATCGTTGCCCTGTTGCTTTGTTTTAACCGCACCCGCTTCGCCGGGCTCCTGTTATCAACCCTGCTGATGGCAGTCTTTACCGCTTATATATCACTCGTCCTGCTACACTACTGGGGTAAAGTCCCCTGCTCTTGCGGCGGTATCCTGCAACACATGTCCTGGCCGGTACACCTGGCCTTCAACTGGGCGTTTATGATCGCCGGCGTAACAGCCATCGCTCTTCATATTACCGAACGTAAACACCAGCAACACGACCATACCTGACCCCTATCCATAACGACCCACGGGGGAAAGCTGAAAACCCGCAGAAAAGAGTAAGCACATTTTTTTATTCATCATTTAAGTTTTTCGTTTGCTTTTTAGTAAAAACAGCATCCCAGTACCATGAAAAATTCAAAAGCAGCCATCTTCGCCCTCGCCTTCGTTTTAGGCATCGGCGGCGCGTTCAGCAGCCATGTGGCCAAAGCCAGTAACAAACCAACCGCCGTTTGGTGGAAGTTTAACGGCACCCAGGCACAGATCGGCGATCCTACCCAGTACGCCTTCAGCTCCCTGGAACCTACCTGTTCCACAGGATCTAACCGCTGCGCGGTTCAGGCCAACCGCAGCACCGCCAATCCTGCCCAGCCGGACCTGTCTACCATTACGCATGAAGACTTGAAACCCTGATCTTTGCTGAAGCTGAATGTGGCTTCGAAAAGGCCGGCACCCGCCGGCCTTTTCCTGTTAGTTCTGTGCCATACCCGTATCACCGATCACCTGCTGCGGTATCGGCCATACATACCGCGCGTCACCCGGCGGCAGCTCATATAAGTGGCCGTTTACCGTTTTCTTCAATGTCTTCGCCAAAGCCGGTTCCCTGTTCAGCCGGCGCAGGTCCGTCCAGCGCAATCCCCTAAATAACAGTTCCCGCCTCCTTTCCAATAATATCCAGGATAAAACTGTTTCCTCATTCCCCGCAGCCAGCGGCTGGTAATCAGCGCTCGCATACCTTTTCTTCCTCAATCCATTCAGGTCGGTCAAGGCGGCGGTCAAATTGCCTCCGCGCGCTTCCGATTCCGCCCGCACCAGGTACATCTCGTCGCTGGCCGGCCCGTTAAACAGGATCACCGTCCCGTCATAGCTGCCGTTGAAAGTAAACCAGCTGGTGCCCGGCTGTGGTTTAAAGAACAGCGTCTTGCGCAGGTCACCTGCCTCGTATAAGGCATACAGGTTGCTGTCCACCATCAGTTTAGGTGGCAACAGCATCGCCGTCGGGAAACTGGTCGTATGAAACAAAACCTCGTCGTTAAAACGAGCGAAAGTCGCTCTTGACCCGGCATTGACTTTGTTATAGTCGATCAGTATTCCGGTCAGCCGCAAGCTCGAATCGGCGTAAAGGCCTGCCTTTTCATACACGCCCATAGACAAATAGGTACGCGCCAGCATGGCATAGGCCGCCGCCCGGCATGGACGGGTTTTCACAACAGCCACTAACGGCAGCAAAGGCGCCGCCGCCGACAGGTCAGCGATCATCCGCGCATAAGTCTGTGCCACGCTCGAACGGACAGATTTCACATTCAGATCCGAACTCTCCCGCAGCACCAGCCCCGCATCCGTCGCCGCCGTCGCCGGGTCATAAGCCTTGCAAAACTCCTGGGCCAGCTGGTAATAGGCATATCCCCTTAAAAAAGAAGCCTGACCCCTGATATTATTCCAGTCTCCTGGAGATTGACCATTTTTGGCTGCGCCTTCCAATACTACGTTGGCATAATATATTACACTGTAAGGAAGCGACCAATCGTTCCTGTCCAGGTCGTTGAACACATTACGATCCCAGACATAGGCGTTACGCTCTGTGACTTTCGCGGCCAGCCAGGTATCCGTTGTCACAAAACTCTCATCGCCGCCCGCGATGCCCGCATAGGGCCATACCTGCGAAATTTTTGACGTATTATCCATCAGCGCCTGGAAATCAACCGCCGATGCCGGCACCTCCAGCGAGGAGGAAGGTTTCACATCCAGCTGTTTCCTACAGGAGACTATTACCGTTAAAAACAGGATAGCTCCGAGATATACCTTTAACTCTTTCATCTGTATCTTTTTCATCATCATTCTTATTAAAAGTTGCCGCTAATGCCTATGGCTACCGTGTGCGGTGGCCGCACCGATGAAGGGTAATCCGGATCAAGCGAGGCCCTGGTCGCTTTCCAGATCAGCCCCAGGTTGGTAGCGTAGAGGTACACCTGTACATGCTTCAGCGGAAGGCCATGCCAGTGTTGACGGTCGGCATCATAGCTCAGGCGCATATCCTGTAACCGGATATGGTCCCCTTTTTCCACGTTAGCCGCCGATTGCTGGTAAAACTGGTCGCGCTGGCTGTCGGAAGGGTAAACAAGCGAGGGCACGCTGGTCCGCTTTTCATCACCAGGCACCTGCCAGCGCCGCGCGTAATCGCCCGTCGACGTGTCCCAACTGTTCAGCAGGGCGCTATAATTGATTGCAGGCCTGATAAAATAATACCCGAGTTTATAAGAAATATTGACCGACAAGGAAACGCCCCTGTAGCTTAGCGTATTCCTCAGGTAGCCGTACGTTTCCGGCACCGCCGGCCCGCTGTATTGCAGGTCGCTCACTTTAGTAGCGCTTAGTATCGCAGAATAGTCCGAACTTATTTGCCCGTTGACATATCCACGTGGATTGCCGTTCGCCGGATCCAGTCCCGCCCATTTGTAAGTCAGGATAGCGTACAGCGGCTTACCCACGATGGGCGCGACCGAATAGGCATTGGCTACATAGGCCGATGCATTATCACTGTACTGGTAATATTGGGTTACGGTATTTTGCGCATAGTTCAGCAGCAGATCTGTCTGCCATTTAAAAGCGCCACGCAGGTTATTGCTGTGGAGGCTCAGCTCCAGTCCGTGACCTTTCATTGAGGCCACGTTCCCCTTGTACTGGAACAGGTTAGTCGCAGGGTTCAGTACACCAGTCGTCTGGTCCAGCGGCTGGTAGCCCACCAGGTCATGGCTCTTTTTGCGATAATATTCCACGGAGCCCGATAATACATTGTTCTTTGAACCAAAATCAAGTCCCACGTTGACAATACCTGTCTTCTCCCAACCCAGGTCCGGATTTGGCGGATTGAACAGGTCTGCATAGGTCTGCCTGCCCAGCGGGCTTTGCCCTACGTAGCGAATAGTGGCCTGGGCCGCAAGTGTATTGTCCACGTTGCCGCTGTAACCATAGCTTGCCCGTAACTTGAGATAGGGCAGCCAGGATAACTTATAAAACGCCTCGTTGCTCAGCGTCCAGCCCGCGCCAACGGAATATAACGGAACTCCTTTCTGGTTGGCGTTCACACCGAACAGGTTCGATTCGTCCTTGCGTGCACTGGCCGAGATGCTGTAACGGCGGTCATAGGCATAAGCCGCATTGGCGAAATAGCTCAGATTGTTGTTCTGTAAAGTGCTGTACTGGTTCGGGTAAGGAATCGTATAATCAATGTAATAGGAATAATTGGACAGCAGGAAGCTGGTCACATAATCTACCGGCAGCGCCGTTTGAGTATCCGCGTTATAGCCGTAGTCCCGCGAATTACGGTCACGCGTATTATTGCTCCGGTATTCGTAGCCGGCCAGGGCGGTCAGCGCGCTTTTGCCCTGTTCCAGGCTGTAGTTCAGCTGCCCCCGGAAGCTATGGGCCAGCAGGCGGTCGTCCGAACTGTCGAAGATCCCACCCACCGGTATCGGCAGCGTCAGCGTGCCATCCGGGTTTTGCTGCGTATACTGATTCACCAGGTTACGGGCATAATAGCTGTCTTTGCCATACAGCAGGTCGCCTTGCGCCTGCGAATTCTCCAGTTGATAACGTAGCTCGGCGTTCAGGCCTTTCCATATCTTATATTTCAGCGCCGTATTCAGCAGGATATCCAGCTGGTCCGAGCGGTTACTCACCTGCTTGTAGTCCTCCAGCGGTTCATAATTCCAGTTCTGAAAGCCCAGCGCTTCTGAAGCCGTCACGAACGACCTCCGGTAATCCTTCAATACAGCCAGCGGCTTGCCCTGCGCGTCTGCCAATTCTTCGTAGGGCAACAGCCCCTTGTCGTCGCTGGTCCGCAAAGAAGTATAATCATCTCGCCCCGCTACCGTCCTGCTGCTGGTCAGGTAAGCGCCCACATCCAGCTGCAGCCGCTCCGTCAAATAAAAACTATTGTCCGAGCGCAGATTCAGCCTGCGGTACGTACCGCTCAACGCGCTCAGGTTATAGTCATAACCCGCTGAGAACAGGTAGGCCGCCTTATCGGAGCCGCCACTCAAGCTCAGCGCGTATTGCTGGTTCACCGCCTGGCGGTACCAGTATTTTTGCAGGTCAGTGCGTACATCGTGGCCGCCGATAGCCGCCACCTGCGCATCCGCCTGCGCAACACTGATCTTACCGTCCCGCTGTGCGATCAGTGTTTCCACCACCGGGGAGATAGGCAGGTAATTGTAAGCATTCTCGTCATCGGCGTAAAACCCTTTTGCGAACAGCTGCTTTTCCAGGCCCGAAAAATCCGCAGAGGACATCCGGGGCAGATAAAACAGGTCGGGCTTTGCCGCCACCGTCACACTCGCGTTGAAGCTGACAGCCATGGGCTTATTCCTCGCCCCTTTTTTTGTTGTCACCACGATTACCCCGTTACTGGCCCTCACACCCCAAATCGCCGCCGCCGAAGCATCTTTCAGAATCGTAATACTCTCCACATCATTGGGGTTTATATTATTGATGTCGCCCTCGTACGGAAAATTATCCAACACGACCAGCGGCGCCGAGTTGGCGAACAGCGTGCTCTTGCCCCGGATCACCAGCGTATTCGATTGCCCGATTCGCTTGTCAAACAAAATACTGCTCACCCCTTCCAGCCGGCCGAGTACGTCGGTACCTACCGACCGATTCAGCAGGTCTTTGCCGACCTGCTCATACGAGCCGGTGGCCTTTTCCAGGGGTAGCGACTGGTAGCCGTTGGATACCACTTTCACTTCCTCCATTTCCTGCACCACCAGGCGTAGGGTGATCTTAAAGCTGCGTTCGTCATGCACCACCACCGCCTTGGACAGGTAACCCACTTTTTCAAAATACAGCGTGTCCAACCGCGCTGCGGACAACCTGAAGTGTCCGTCTGTACCGGTCAGTACCTGGGTCTGTTTACCCTTCACCCCTACCTTCACGCCGGCAACCGGCAATCCGCCGGGTTCTTGCACCAGGCCCGTGATGCCCTGCGCCATAAGCACTGCCGGCAAAAAAAAGCACAGCAGCAAAACAAAAAATATCCTGTAAAAATCTCTCATAAGATCAATGTTAAACCGTAAAAAAAATAAATTGCCGGTCCCGCTACAACGTTAGCGGACCCTCTCCTGCTGCTTCCTCCTTTTCAATCAGGATCAGCCTAAAGGCTGAACCGGTAAACTCCGACCGTACCCCGAAAAAACGGTCGAGGTCTTCCCGGATGCTCCGGCGCGTCAGGCCCGGCGATGCCGACGGCAGGTCCAATTCATAGCAGTACAAACCGGTCACTTTTCCCATAGTTACCTGCTCGTCGAGTATTCCGCCCAGCCCTTTATAAGCCAGTGCATACAGTTTTTTCGCAGATACATTTGTAGCCCGTACGATGGTCATCTTACGGATAGTATCGTAACTGAAACCCATGTTCGAGGGCAGGCCTTTTAGCATACCGGTAATCATGGAGCGGCATTGGTAGGCGGTATCGCTGCCGCCGTTATCTTTGACCAGCAAGGGTTTGTCCCGGTCGTAATCCAATACATCTTCTTTCATCCGGGAGGTCAGTCCTTTCCTAGCCAAAGCCTGCTCGACTGTAAAACCGGTAACGTCGGATGCTTCTGTAAAACCGAGGACCTTACCGCTACTGTCGATCCACGCCTCGTGGGGCAGCATCCGGTGCGGAAATAAGGCATGTAATACCTTGTCGTCCACCACAGTGCGGAAGCGTTTTCTTTTCAAAAAGGCGTTCGCGTGCTGGAAAGCGGCGATCCGGGCCCCTTGCTCGGCCGTGACGGGCAAAATCACCAATTTACCATTAAAGGCATCCACGAGTGAGTCTAGGCGGGGCATGGCCTGGATACAGGCACCGCAGGAGGTGGCCCAAAAGTCGATGATCAATAATTTGCCCTTAAAATCTGACAGTTTCAGGGTCCCACCCTCGTTGTTCAATACTTTTTCCAGGACTACATCGGGTACCAGGTCACCCACCCTTAATCCTTTTTCTTTTATATTTTCCTGTGCTGCCGCCCTTAAAAAAAGGCAAAGCAAAGCCAGGAAGCCAAAAAATCGCTTCATTTTAAATTACATTAAAGATTATTATTTAACCAGAGTACTCACCGGCAGCTGCCGGAATACTAACCTGCGTTATTCAAGCCATCATTATCATTACCTTCCTCGTTCGCATCTGAATGGCTATCATCACTTCTACCGCATATTACGCAGCGCCCGATTGTTTTATCCTGCAAGTCGTAAACCGCGCTTGCCAAACCTATTAGCCCATCAAACAAAAGAGCGGTTTCCTTTATGCCCGGCAATTCCTTTTCCTGAAGATTTTCGACAGCCAGGGCGAAACCGCGAAAGGCTTCCCAAAGGCCTATCCTTACACTTTCAGGATCGTATGTGGAATAAAAAACACGGACTAACTGCTCGGGCGTTCTTACACCCATATCTTTCAGATCAACTACTATAGCACTCATAAATCACCATGAAATAAAAGATAAAGTAACGACATAATTCACCCACCCGGCGAAAAACCAAATGGTTTCCAGGCAAAGCAAAAACAAGAAAACGGCAGACGTTATTTTTTAACCATTAACTGCGGCTGCCGTTTTCGGAATTTATGTGGGTGATTTTATTACGTTTTTTATGGGATTTTGGAGGGGATGAGTAACATAACGATAATACAGTGCAGGAAAACAAAAACACGCAAAGCTGAAATAGCCAATAAAAATGTCCTTTATATACTGCTTAAACTGTTTCATACTCGTTAGTCATTTTATAAAAACGAGTCTCAACTGCAAATCAAATGGATGGACTTCACAGCTTTTGCGCAAGGTACCGCCAGGAACCCCTGTAATGCTTTTCAGCAAAACAGTTGACCACAAAAGACTTAAGTGAAGCCCACCCATTGACTTATACCCCAAAGATATAAATTTTCAGGAATGGGCGCTTTCACTTGCCTTCACGTGGTCGAAACTGGCGGTTTTAGACGTGAGACTTCGTAAGCGAATTAAATATTTAAAACTATTGTCGCTTTTATCATTAACTCATAAACAAATATAATAAAAAAATTACCAATGGTAATATTTTTATACAATCAGTAAGTATTTTTTATAAAAAAATTAATTCTAGTGACTTTTATCACAAAAAAAAAGACACATATGTCAGATTGGGGAGATAAAAGAGATATTGATTTGACGATATTTGAACCAATTAAATATCTCTTCGAAAACCGTGCAATCAAACGCATGTATAAGCTTAAAGACTTCATTCCAGGAAAGGTTGCATTGGCTTTAGGTATCAATACTGGGCGTTATGCCGAAAAGTTGTTGAACCCAGAGAAATTTACACTTTTTGAGATTTTAAGATTTGCTTACGTAATAAATGTTAATCCAAGTTTAGTAATAGACGTAATTCAAACAGAAGTGGACGTAATTAAAAAAATACAAGATAGGGTAAAGAAAAATATATTAAAGGTCCCAATCGATTAATAAAAAACTTAATTCGATTAGACGATTATAAATTATCTAAGATCTTAAATGATTTAACACAATTAGAAAAGTTGGTGAAATTCCGTCAACTGATTAAGTTCAAAACCGGTGAATTTGGTAGAAGAATAGTTGATGTTTTTTTTCTAAAAGATTGCAATGCAGAGTCGAAAGTTGATTGAATACTTTTAAAGTACATTAAATTGGTTTAGTGTTTATAAAACATTACTCAGAATTGATCAATTTGCTTTCACCAAAACTAATTGTCGATTGATCAACTCTGCCAAACTTTATGCCGAACAATGATCGGTATCTGCCAGCCTGGTCAAAATGAACAATGGTATCGCCAAGCTGGTCCAGATCTTCCTAAGGTTCGAAAAAAACTCCCTGTCAAAATCGGCCGCCCCACCGCCACTTCATCGAGACCACCCAATTTAAATGAGTCCCCATCACCAAATTCATCAACCAAATGGGCGCTGCCTCCCTCCAAAAAATCCACGATGCACTAAACTAATAGTTATAAATAATTGGCAAGCAAATAGCCAACTATTTAATCATTATGGAAAAAGTATATTTATTTATAATATTACATGGATAATACCAAACCTTTCACCAAAAATGTCTAAACTCCTGCTTACAATAACGCTAATTTTTACCATGGGTACCTGTTTCGCCCAAAATGCCTTTTATTGGGGAGACGGAAAGCTGATAAGCCAGGATTCATTGAAAAAGTTTAAGTCCATCAAAGAGATGATTCTTAGCCAGGGTCCCGACGAAACCGGAATCAAAATAGTCACATTGACCAATCCTAAAACCAAGAAAAGTTATCTGACATCTGTTTGGTATGTGCCTTTTATACATAAGCCCATTTTGATTGGTGGAGGTATAAAAGGAGATTATCAATCCATAATTAAAAAATTCAATGCTGATAATTACAATTCAAGGGGCTTTGGATTCAGTACGGATTTTGATTTGTTAAAAAACCGGCCAGAAGTTGATGACAAGTTCATCGTAAACTTGATTGGCAAACCGGATAGCATTGAGTCCAATTCGGAATATCATAATGGAGAAACCTATCATTATTACAAAAATGCTTTTGAGTTGATTTTTGAGGATGGTAAATTAGCCGCTTATAAGGCATATGACTTCAAGGGTGCACGCGTTGCTGGTTTTGGAGTCAGCGATTTTAAGATCAATTTATCCGAATCTGGTGATTATGTAACTGGTTTTAGCGTTAATTATTCCAATTTTTCCAGAAAGAGGATTAAATACATTTTCACCACAATTAATGCGATAAATGGCGTAGGGGATCTGGTACAATCAAGGATTTCAAAGTCCATTGGGCCTATAGAACCAAACGAATCCGGTTCATATAATTTTGATAGCCTGTTCTTTTCTCAGATCATTGATAAAGAAAGAATAGCCGGAATAAAAGTTCAGTATTTTGATGGCACTATTAAAATTTTCAATCGGACACAATTAGCCACCTTGTTCATTAATTAAATTTACACATATCCAATTTCAAAATGAGTGATGATACATCTTTGGAAATAATGACAATCGGAACAAACAGCGAAGTTCCGGTTATTCAAAATACTGAGAATACAAATGTTGAAAAACCGCGCATTTCTGAAGAACAGTTTAATGAGCTCAAAAAGATCAAAGAAAAGGGCGAGGATGATTACGAAAAGAATATAGTTTATATAGGATCGGGAACATTGATCCTGTCCCTGACTTTCATTGAAAAGATAGTTCCCTTACAAGGCTCATTAGTAGTGTGGTTTCTTATTATTAGTTGGGGATTATTAGCATTGACATTACTCATAAACCTTGTATCACATCAGCTTTCGAGTAAGTTTCACGACGATTGTATGGCATTATATAACGAAGATTATCATAAGGCAAATCTAAAGGTATCGCGATGTAATAACATTATAAGAAACTTAAATTGGGTCACCTCCGCGACTTTAATCTTCGGAATAATTTCATTAGTTTTATTCTGTTCATTTAATGCGATTAAAATGTCGAAAGAAAAACAACATGTGCCTGCACCGGTAATTTTACCGGAAAAACAAATCGGGAGAACTATCACCCCACCACAATCGCCACCCACTAAAAATGTGGGCGATGGCAATTCAAATACAAGCAAATAACCAAAGATGTCAAAAGAAATTAAGCCTCAAACTATAGAGCCTGATATTCAGAAAGGGCGAACTATAAGTCAGCCCCAACCTCCGGCCAGGGGTAACGCAGGTCCAGGCAATTCTGGCTCTGGAAATTCTGGAACAGGCAACAATAATTCAGGAGGTAAAAACAAGTAATATGGCAAAAGAATTCATCCCAAAAGATATCCCTGATCACACAAGGGGAAGGACAATATCCCCACCGCCAATTATTTTACCCAGGGAAAAGCCTCAGAAGCCTAAGGATAATAATACTGGGTCTAATAGCAGTGGTAAGTAATTAATTGTAATAGCCACTATCTGATCTGAGAGTCGGGTGTTTTTATAAGTGGTCAGATGTAGGTTGTGAATATAGTTTTCTTGTTTAATTTCATCAACTTCGATTTTTCTGTGCCTTTTTGTGAGATTCTTGAAGAATCTGGTCTTCAGCGAGTCTCCCCAATAACTTTTCCTGTGCCAACGGACTGCTATCAATCACAGTTTGCATATACATTAGGTTTAACGATAACACTCCCGCACCTACATCCCTCGCCTCCTTCCTCATTAAAAGTAAAGCTTCCATCGATGTGCTGTAAGAAAAATTTCTTTTAACAATTAAGGTGAGTTTGCTTTTCACAAATTGCGCATGTTGTCAATATCTATATTATTTAAATATGGCTTAAGTATATCCACATCATACAGAAGCTTTTTAATCCCTGTTTTAAATGAAACTTTTGGGCTTGAGGTCCATCAGAATCTCCAATATCAGAAATATATTTGATCCTCTTTTCAACTAAAATTACTTGTTTTCTTAAATTTATCTAATACCTCTTTTACCAATTTTTTGTCTCCAATTTCTGCTATTTTGTTTTGAGGGATGAAAAGGCTCAAATCCGTAAAGCTTTCTTGATCCATATTTTTTATATTGAGAATGAGCCTTAATGCTTCGTCTGAATATGTCTTATCAGTTAAGTTGGATTTGATAGAATTCATCATTCCTTTGATATGTTGGAAATTTCCTTTTTTAGCGACATTGGTCAACACCGAAAAATTCGTCTTATATCGGCTAATGTTTTCCGGATCAGTTATCAAATCAAACGCCACCTCCTGGATCTCCGGTAGGAATAATTGTAATTCTTCGCCAGATAGATCTGTAAGCACATTTGCTAAAATTGGTCGTGCTCGTTCTATTTTAATATGCTCGAGCAACAACGCTGTATCCTTATTTTCTATTTTAAGTGAAGTCAGCATCCGGTTAAAATGAATTTTGATTTCATCATCGGTGTATACTTCTTGGTCACCATCAGTTGCGTAGAGCGTTTGTAGAAGTATGGAATTCGTTCCTTGGTCTGTTTCTGTAAATGTTTGGATTAGCGGCTTTAAATTGACAAAAGAAAATGTATCGCCGTGCGTGGACAATAACGCTAACAGCGGCGACTTTATGCTCATTTCCCCATTAAGCTGTGCGAAGGTGTTGATCCAGACAGCGACAGCTGAAGACCCGCGGCTTACCCTAAAACATTCGAACAAAAAATGCAGCGTTATCGGGTCATTCCCGTTTGGACCTTCCAGAAATTTAGTAATGGAACCGTTCTGTCTTTTTTGGGCAAAAATTATCTCATTTACTGCATTTAATCTTTCGATGAAATCTATACTGGCATTAACATTTCGTGATACCGACAGTAATTGATCCATTAGTGTTATGTAGGAAAATGCACTGCTTGTATCCTCTGAAATTGATCGATTTGCATCCCGTAATAGAGGATCCAATAGTTGCAACTGTTTTGGCAGATGCTCCGCCAGCCAGATCCAATTCTGCAGTTCATCAGTATTACTCCAGGTCGGCAAAGAAGTGCTCGTCAGATATTTTTCTACAATTTCACTGGTGTATAACGTTTCCAGTTGAACAGGATTCAACCTCCTATTGACCTTATCTTTTAGTTTTTTATTATTTAAATAATTGGGGAAGCCTTTTTTTGCCAGTGCCATCTGTTGTTCGTCGGCAGCTTCTATATAACTTTCATAAAGTTCAAACAAAGGGCTATCAAGGAACAGGTCTGCCTCATACTCAAAGTTTCTAAAGTATTTAACAATTGCGTTTTCCATGAAGAGAACACCTCGTTTCGAGGCAGAATTGCTAAATGCGATCAGGTGGGTGGGTTGGAGCGTATAACCGATATGCGTGTCGATACCTTTTCTAATTTCCGTCTCTAAACGGGTATAATAACTTTTGTCTAGTTCTGAGAATTGAACAAGTAAAATATAGATCTGATCCAGAAAATCTGGAACGCTTGTGGTATGCAGGCCGTTTTTAATGGCCTTATTCAAGCTGAACAATAAGTAATCCATTACCTTTTTCTCAGTGTTTCCGGTATCTGCCAATACCGTCGCGAAGTCCTCGAACTTCTCCTTTTTGATCATTTCTGTGATCGTTTCGGGTAGGGTATCATAATTATCACTATTAATAAGGATTTTTTGTAATACGTTATAAGTAATTGATCTGGTGCTTACGTAAGTCGACTCCATAAAGGAGCGATAATTCTCATTCTTTTTGTGCGTTGGGTTATCAGGGTCTTCATCCTTGAAGAAGGATTCCGGGCTTTTACACAACATTAGATATTCGTCATTCCATTCTTCCCTCACGATCAGGAATTTACAGATCGCTATTTCGTTTTCCTTAATAAATGCTTCGCCATATTTATCTTTAAAGAGCAACAATTCCAATTGTAGGTTGTTGTAGAATTGGATGATCCGTCTCGGATTAGAGGCATATTCTTTGGCAATAATATTGATCGTGTCAGCTTGCAGACCAAGCGAATACTCGTCGTTTATCTTCGAGGCAAAATCGAATATTTCTGTCAATTTATAGGGTTTAATCCGAATAGTCACATTAAAATACTTTCTCAAAAACTCCTCACTTTCAGCGGATTCATTTTTAAAAATATGCTTTTTTAAAGCGTTTTCGTCGACCGGTATCAGGAAAATAACGTCCAGACCCGTGCCTATAAAATTCTTGGTATTAGTAAGCAGTTCATAAGCTACATCTTTATGGCAACGATCAATATTATCAATTACAATAATAATCTTATCAATATCGCCGTCGGATTTATTCGCAATATATTTAATGATCTTTTTGAAGCCAGAGGACTTCTTTAAGGCCTTGCCGATCATTTCATTAAAGCAAGCCTCGAATTGTTCCGGGGCAAAAAGATGCGGTTCCTGTGTGGTTACTTTATATTCATTGAACGCTTTTGAAAACACATTGGTGAGAAACCCCAACATGGATAAAATGATAGCTAAGGACACTGTTCCTTTACTGGGCTCACCGATCAAACTATAAATGCCCAGTAAAAGCAATAACACGACCACGACGAGTGTCAAGTATGGCAAATTGAATTTTTTCTTGATCTCCGTTTCTGTGTTCGTGTTCACATAAAATGAGGACATCAATTCCGTTTGCTCAAGACCTAGATCTTTTTGTACTTTCATCAAAAACATACGCCGAAAGGAATCATTGGCATATTTCCAAGAATCATAGACTATGAATTTGATCTTTTGCGTTGTTTGCTTTTCCAAATCTTTATCCAGTGTCTTGATGATGGAGGATTTTCCAGAACCCCATTCACCAAATAATCCAATAGTAAAAGGTTGATCCGCAGGGGAATTTAACACTATATCTGCCAACGACTTTGCATAGGCTTTGGTATTTAAAAGATCTTTCTGATTTAAATCGATCTCCTTGTCGATCAGGATATTCATCGTGAATTGGGTGTATAAGGTTAATTGGCCAGGTAAATATACAACGATTTTTAAGGATAATGGTATCCCAAATCTTCGTTTGTTAAAGCCGGTCGATGGGTTTAGCATTTTCTTCCTCCAAAACTTAGTCTGTTTTTAAACAGAATGACAACAGCTAACCCATATTTGTCAAGTGCTGATGTGGAACTTAAAATTGAATTCAAGTTTTATCAATCTGACGAAAGTCATCATTTTCCGAAACCAGGAAATATCAACCGGGACTGAACAGATCCCCCGTTGTGGCAAGGGTCCACCTTGTGACACGCATGCTAGGTATGCGCCATACTTTTAGGACAGGCACTATATTCGTAACGAGTTCTACAAATCCTGCAATAATGGCTAATCCCCCGCGCCTTGTAGATGATCAATGGCGGCTTGAGATCGAAAAATGCAATACGAAAAACTTAGTAACTGTTGATTAGGTAACTACTTACATTGAGCATGTTATTGCTTATTGGATACATTCAGCAATCTTGCCAATGACATCAAATTGGTTTCAATTTCGAAGAGGATAATTAAAATTGTGCTATATTGGCGCTTCAGGACAAGCTTCTTTGCTTGTCTTTGTGATAAGGTTTAGGTTGAAAGGTCCGGCGGCGAGCGTTCGGGGACTTTTATTTATTAAATTTTTTTGGTATTGCACCGCTATTATAATGACGTCACATCAGAATAAGATCCTGGAAAGAATGAAAGACAAAACCTATGGAGAAATCAGTTTTGACTTTGCTTTCAGCCTTACTAATGAATCAGAAAGAGGCGCGGTATTGATCGGTGCAAGCAAAGTTGAAGTTTACCTGGAAAAATTACTGAACATCATTCTTCCATCCAAAACCAAGGCTTATAAAAGCCGTTTGTTAAATTACCGGGGGCCGTTAAGCTCCCTTTCCGGCAAAATAGAATTACTATATGCTTTTCGGATCGTTGACGAACAGGTCTACAATTCTTTGAATGCTCTACGTAAAATAAGGAATGAGGCGGCTCAAGATCTCCTTACAACGTAATAGTATTTTGTAACCTGGTTTAAAACGGTGTTCAAGAAATGTGCCATTCCAGAATGCGCTGACCTGCGGATTTTGATCTAATACTTTGAATTAATAAAGTGTCAATATTCAAATGAAGCCATACATAACTAGTTTAAAAGGCGTTTTTATTTCAATTGGAGTTAAAAAAAGATTCGAATCATTATTCTATTTAGCTTTGGCCTTTTTTGCAAAAAGCCCATGCTGTGATGTGGGAATGATTTTATTGACTTAGAGATTATTAAATTTCTCCAGCCACTAAATTATTTTAAATTTTCACTAACAATGACAACACTTATTTCTAAATTAGTAAGGAATGAGAAACCTAACCCTTTTATATATCATACCTGTTTTTTTTTGCATCATTACGGACTTTTCTTCCTGCAAAGAATTCATAGAACCTTCTATTGCAAAAAAAGAAGTGCAGCTCCAGGCACCTGCAGACAAATACCAAAGCATCAAATACAACGTCAACTTCTGGTGGGACGATGTTGAAGATGCATTAAGTTACCGGTTACAAATAGTTACCCCAGGCTTCGATTCCATTGGCATGCTTGTATTGGATACCTTGATAAAAAATAACAAGTTCGAAACAAATCTTGACCCTGGTAGCTACCAATGGCGCATACGTGCAGAGAATGGCAGTTCACAAACCGGCTATTCCAAGGCTAGAAGTTTCAACGTTGAGTCATCATCTTTAACAAACCAGATTTTAACACTCGTTTCACCTGCCAATAATACTTCCACCAGTCAAACATCTGTTATTTTCAAATGGAACAATCTGTACGGCGCCACCAAATACCGGATTGAAATAGACACCAATAACTTTGTTAACGAAAATGCCCTGGTACTTAACCTAGTTACCCCAGCCCTCCAACTAAATTTGAATTTTAGCCAAACACAGGTTTACGGCTGGCGGGTCCGCGCGGAAAATGAAACTGAACAATCCAAATGGTCGGCGATTAACTATATCTCCTATAATATCCCTCCCCCAGCTCAGGTCAGTTTGATTTCACCGCTCAACGGCAGTACCATAACACTACCTAGCGAGCTAACCTGGAACGCTATAACCGGTATTACCAGTTTTAAATTATATGTTTATAAGAGTGATTCAACATCTTTATACAATACCGATTTTCCTAAATTGTTAAACTCGAACAATTATAGCTTTAATGCAGGCATTACAGGCGAAACCATATATTGGAAAGTATCCGCCTTAAACGCTCCCGGAATTGAGGGCAAAGCAAGCCTGACCAGAAAGTTTACCATTCAATAGAATGAAAAAGAAACAACTTAACTACATTTTGGGAGCCAGCATGCTAATTATATGGGGGATGATTATCTATCGGGTTGTTAATGCCCTCAAAGGTGAAGATAAACCTGTTTTTATAGAAAGGCCTTTACGAAAGGAAGTTTATGATGATTTTTCATTCCATCGTGATACCATACCATTATTACTCAATTACCGGGACCCTTTCGCCCGAACAGCAAGCACCGACTCCGTTATCAAACGTCCTATCTCGATTTCTAAATTGATCATACATACCATTAGACCAAAAACCAACTGGGATTTTATCCGATATTCCGGTTATATCAAAAGCGCCACCACAAAGAAACTAACAGCCATCATGAAAATCAATAACCAGGAAGTAGTCATGAACGTAGGAGAGTCTGTACAAGGGGTAAAACTGGTGCGAAGTTTAAAAGATTCGGTAAAAGTCATCTATGACGGACAGTCGAAATTTATCCAACTTAATGCCGTTAATTGATGAGAACATATTTTACCGCAATACTCCTTGTAGTTACTTATTTTGCATACGGCCAAAAAATGCCGGACTATGGCCTGCACAAAATAAGGCTGGTAGATTCAGGTGTAACAATTGTTGCAGAAATACAGCCGTTAACCTCAGCCCCATCACCAAAAATCAACTTATGGTATTACTGGTATAGCTCGGAAAAAATCCATACCCTTATGGGCGGCTATAGTGGCAAGTTACTGAACGGGGATTATCTCAAATATAACATTAATCATAATCTCATTGAATCCGGACATTTTAATGCAGGTCTAAAAAACGGCATATTTAAAGAATGGAACGATAAAGGCCTATTGATCCAATTGACGACCTGGAAGAAAGGAATATTAAGCGGTGCGTTTTTATACTTTAATTCAAATGGAACTCCCAAGCAAGCCGGCAGATTTAAGGGAGATACGACATTAGAAGGCGTAATCACCTATTACCATGGCAAAGATTCCATCAAGAAGGTAAAATATAAAAACGGAAAGCCTATCCCAACCGACACGAGTTCCTTTTTCAGGCGGATAAATGTTTTCAAAAAGAAAAAAAAGAATGATTAAAGCCTCAGCCCTTTATATCGTAATCGTTATAGCGCTGGTCATCGCTCTGATCTGTTCAGCACTGATCATGGCGGCTTCCCTTTATAAAACGCATTACCTGGTCAGGGAAAGATATAGCCATTTACACCACAACCTGGAATCTGCGATTAATATTTTAACCTATGGGCAGGATAGTGCCCTCAATTTAAACAAAACCTTTAGTTTATTTGAAGCCGGAGAAGATTCGGTAAGGATCAGGAGTTTTCCATGGGGCCTCTATGATGTGCATATTGGTGAAGCATTTAAAAACCGTGATACGGTTTTCAGTGTATTTTCGACCGGTTACCCCATTGACTCGATCAGGAAGGTGGCCATTTACCTTGCAGATGAAGACCGCCCGCTGGCCGTGAGCGGCAAAACAAAAATACAGGGCAACGCTTACATTCCACAGGCAGGAATAAGACCTGTTTATATTGATAATGAGACCTATAGCGGAAATGAAAAGATAATATCCGGCACACAAAAAAAAAGCGACAGGAATTTGCCTCCTTTAAATATGAAAAGGCTCAATATACTGGAAAGACTTTTTAATAACCGCGATAATGAAGAGGTTCTCCAGTTATCTGCGGATACAATACAACGCTCCTTCAGAGACAGTCTGCTTTTCATTCGATTAAACAAGGCAAATTCATGGTTAACAAAAAAAAGCTTTACCGGAAACATTATCCTTTACTCGGAAGATAAGGTAACTATTGACAGCTCAGTTTCCCTTAAAAACGTACTCGTTATTGCCAAATGCATTATAATCAAAAGTGGTTTTCAAGGTAAATGTCAGTTGTTTGCAACTGATTCTATCAGCATAGGTAAAAACTGCCTTTTTGAATACCCCTCATGCTTCGGCACATTACGATTCGGCCAGAAAAAAATCTCATATCCCCAACAGATCAATATTGGCGAAAACAGTATTATTAACGGCATTATTTTTACCTATGAAAAGAAAAACAGCGAAATCCCATCCATCATAAACCTGGAAAAGAATACAAAGATTAAAGGACAGGTATATGCGCAAAACATTCTTCAAAACCAACTGCACGTTGATATTACAGGAAGCACCTTTGCCACCAGGTTTATGTACCTCCATGGCTTTAATAGATTTGAAAATTACCTAATCAACATTAGTATAAATGCCGACGCTTTGTCTAAAAACTACCTGACAAGTAATTTACTACCGGCCTCCGGCCATCAAAAAAAAATATTGCAATGGCTGGAATTAAAATATTGATCAATAATAAACTAAAGGGATCTACCATTATGGAAGTGGTTATTGCCATGATCATTTTGATAACTTCCTTTGGCATCGGCATGGTGATTTTTGTCAATGTGACCCGATCTACCTCCCCGGCTAAAAGAATACGGGCTGAAGCTGCTATAGAAGAAATATTAAATCAAGCACAATTTTCCAAGGAGCCAGAATTAAACTCCACTTTCACTAAGGGAGAATTTCGGATAACTGAGGTGACGGAACCCTACCAGAATGAGAACAATCTTTTCCAACTGCATTTAACAGTTTATGACCAAAACGGTATAAAAATCATGGAATTAAAAAAGGTATATGGTAAAAATGACACCCGGCCATAAATTAAAAGCTTTTACCATTTTAGAAACCATGCTCGGGATGATGCTCTCGGCCATACTGATTGGGTTCGCTTATTTTGCCTACCTCGCTATTAACCATTCCTATAGTGCTTTTATTGCAAAAAACGACGAGATGGTAACCTTACTCAGGCTGGATGAGTTGTTGAAAAAAGATTTTTTAAAGGCCCGGACAATCACCAGGAATCAGTCTGGGATAGAGCTGCAAATAGATATAGACCACGTTGATTATATATTTACGCCGGTTTACATCGTGCGTAAAAGCATCATTACCGATACTTTTAAAGTGACTACCGTATCCACAACAATGCTGGCAGGAAATGAGATGATTGATAAAACCACTTCTTCGGCTTCTGAAAACAGGATCGATCAGCTAAACCTGTCTTTGGTTTATAAAAATGACACCATTAACTATCAATACCAAAAACTTTACAGCGCCGAAAATCTTTTTAAATAAGAATTATGCCATCAATTGATATCAGCCGTTTTGAAAAAAAAACAAACCAGGAAAGCGCAGCTAAGGATAATAAAAATGGCTTAACTGAATTTCTAAACAAGGATATTTCTCTCGGAAAAAAAGAGCTTAACGATAAAACAAAGGAATATTTTTACCTCGAATTGGGTTCTCTTTTACAGGCAGGGGTAAATTTAAAAAGCAGTATGGAGTTGGTTACCGCTTCTCAGGAAAAAAGAAAAGACAAAGAACTGCTTCAACAAATTCAGGAAGATATTATTTCTGGCAGTTCTTTTTCAAAAGCACTTGACAAGTCCGGTAAATTCTCCATTTACGAAGTTTTCAGCATTCAAATTGGCGAAGAAAGCGGCAAATTGATTGAGGTGCTCCATGATCTCTCGCTCTATTACAAAAACAAGGTGAACCAACGCCGAAAGATACAATCGGCGTTAACCTATCCGTCAATAGTATTGATGACAGCTTTTGGTGCTATATTCTTTATGCTCAAATTCGTCGTACCCATGTTTGGAGACGTGTTCAAGCAATTCGGGGGGCAGTTGCCTTTGATCACCCAATATATCATTTCGTTTTCCAAAGTTGTTGAAGATTACTGGATTTCGGGCTTTATTTTAACGTTCATAATTGTCGTTACTTTTTGGCGAACCAGGAAAACCCTAAGATTCAGACAGCTATCTTCATCCTTAATTATAAAAATTCCCGTAGTGGGCGATCTAGTAAAAAAAATATACATGGCCAGGTTTTGTAATGCCATGCGCCTGCTTATCAACGCCCGTCTCCCATTGATCCAATCCATTTCGTTAGCCCGCCAAATGCTGGGCTATTACCCGATAGAAACGACACTATATAACATAGAAGAAGAAATCCTCAAAGGAAACTCTTTGAACCAAAGCATGAAACAGTTCAAGATCTACCCCGCAAAAATGATCCAGTTGATTAAAGTTGGTGAGGAAACCAATAAACTTGATCATTTTTTCCAGGTACTGGCAGAGCAATCTATGAAAGAAATAGAATATCAGACAACCGCGTTAAGCAGCTTAATAGAGCCTTTTATCATGCTTTTTTTAGGGTTGATCGTAGGTTTGATTATGATTGCAATGTATTTACCTATGTTTGAGCTGAGTAGTGGCTTTCAATAAAATAAAAGACGTGCTTTATATTAAGAACATACAGCATACCTTCTCTGACCTTCAAAAACAAATAAATATTTACACGAACACCCCAACCCCGTCAACATTTAATGTCCACAGCAGACTAGCTTTGACTTGCTAGTTTTGAATAGTAGATCCTTTTGTAAACGATTCTTATTCTTGGGATAAGTATCGTTCTTGTATCCTCATTTGGATTATAATCATATTCAAAAATCTTGTTTTTAAAACATACAACCTTCAACATATCATCAGCGACTAAAGGTATCGACCGGCGCATTTCTTGTTGGTGGCTCAAGAATATTACAATTACATAATTTAATTCATTATGAAATTATCCCCATTCAGTAAAAAATCACTTTCCTTAACACCGCCTCCGGTTATGAGAAAATCTTTATATTCAGCTTGAAAAACCTTTTTGGCAATGATTTTCTTTCTTTTCAAATCTAATTTAACAGTTCCAATAATACTGGCTTTATTGTTACAAGCGATATTACAAACCAAAGTGTCATTTTTTAAAACACGAGTAATTACACAATTATTAGGTTCATAAATCATTTTCGACTCTATACACAGATACGTGTTAAATCTCATTTTCTTGTCGAACGAATAAATATGTGTTACTGCTGCATTATAAGCGGTACCATTATGAACACGTTCTTGTGTAATAACGTCGAGTCGTCCGTCATTATTTACGTCTTTGAATTCAATCATTTTACCAGAGATTAAATGATCTCCTGCTTCAAAACCTTCTTCGTTGTTGTCCATATATGTCCCTATTATGGCAGGCGGGTTTTCAGTAATTGTCGAGGATTTTGAGTCGAAACCAATGAACTGGTAAAAAATTGTAAACATAAAGGTGTACTTAACCACATAAATAGATGTACTTTTATCGTAACGTACTTCAAAAATTACAGGTCTTTCACGAATTAGATCATGAGTTTTGAATAGGCTCCTCCTGGCAATAAAACTGTTAATTTTCTTTTGAACCATTAAAGGCACTTTAACCCTTACACTTGTTGAATCATTGTAAGTCACAAAACTATTATCCGTTCTTTTTATGGCTCTCAAGTTTTTATAAATTATGCGCTTACTTTGTGCATAACCATCAGATTGATAGGACATGAATAGTATAATGGACAACAGGAATGATATTTTATTTAATATTTTCATTTTACGTTTATATTAAAGTTCAGAATTATTTCTTTGTTACGCTATAAAACATAATATACATGGGACCTGATTTTGCGTCCCCGCCACCTACATTATAAAATGGGCCGTAGTATTTTACAGTTTTTTGATTCCAATTTTCCATATCAACACCAGGATGTAATGCGTCCTTATTAGGTGATAGAAAAACATAGTGAGCTATTGTCCCCTTTAACAAGCGGATCTACATTTGGAAAATTATTTTTAAAATGATACCTCGCAATTGATTTATCTAATGTGTTTTTTAAACGCACCTTTGCTGATCCTCGGAGGTTACCCCGGAAAGCAGGAAAATCATCTAATCTGTATTACACCCGCACTTTAATTTAGGAAGTGGGTAGCGCCCCATAGCCCTACTAGTTCAAACTTTTTTAAATTACTGTATATGGCGTTTACAGAAATAATAATCCTCTCCTTTTTTAGCGTCACCAATTACATAAGGTAGGATATAAACATTTAATATGGCAGTGTCTATAAAATTGTACTTTTTGAGTACAGTAATTATTTCTGATGTAGCAGGTATTTCTTTATCATGCCAATAGAAAAGTTTACCGTTCATCTCAACATATCTACTTGGAAATGATGAAGGCTAATATCATTGCCGTTACGTACGACGATCGGTCTTCTGGTAATCTTCATATTTATCAAGATTAGAAGCATGATCACGCCATTCACAAATAGCGACAAATAATAAATATTTATATCGTGTCAAGTTTTCTCCATATCTCCCACACCTTCCTCCCCTGATCCTGAGGCAGACAATCCAGTAGCAAGTTTAAGAACACACTACCTGTTTGCGGCCTAGTTTATTATGCTATAAAATTTCCGGCTCGGTAAGTAATCCTGAAAGATAAACTACCGTTGAGCAATTAAAGCTTATATAGAAATTTGACGTTATAATTAAGTATCTGATTTATAAATGATCTAAAACAGATTCACTTAAAAGAATTAAAAAATTTCAAAAGTTACTTTATCGCAAAATCTAAAAAGCCCTGCATAAAAGGCCAGATGCCGTTTTTTACAAGTTATACCGTTTTATACCTTCCTGAAAGACAGATCCTGTCCCATTTTGATTAGAATAAACATTCCGGCCCAACGAAAAACATTTGGGTAACGGAGATTAAGAATTATGAAGATTCATTAATGAATAAATCATATAATTCATGTTTCCTCAAATTTACTTTAACATTCCAATAATAGCTACATCCGTCTAAAACCACCATCAGGTCTTTACTTAATTGCTCAAGACCTTTTCGTTTTTTTCCACCAATAAAATTTACCCATATTATGCGATCTCCATTTGTATTGATGTAACCGAAATATTGTCTTGTATATTCAAGTATTTCTCAATTATAGGACAACCATAAACTTGATTTTTAGATGGCATATTTTCTTTTGTTATCTTTTCATCAATGATAGCCTCTGCTGCCATAACATCTGAATCTGTCGAGGTAAATCGATCTTTCAAATCTTCCCAATGAATAAATATAGAAGGATAATATTTAGAAAAAATAAACCCTCCGAATCTCTTCCCTTTGACGTGGTTAGCTGAAACAATAGTTTGAGCACAGCTACCAAACACACAAAAACTTAAGATTAGAGAAATAATATATTTCATCATTAACGTAGTTTTGTTGGACCAATTGAAATAAGAAGAACTTCATCTTAAGTTCCAGAGCAATTACCTTACTAAAAATTGTCAATCAGATGTTTAATATCTTAACTTAAAGAACATTGCGCCTGCTGTAGCAGGGAAATCATTTAATTTGAATTACAACTGCACTTTAATTTAGGTGGCTTATAATAACCCATCGCAACTGTAGTAGCAACTTTTTTATATTCTTTTAAATTACATTTACAGAAGTAATAGTCGACTGCTTTTTTTGAATCACCTGCCACAGCACCAGGTATGCCTTTAAAGCCATTCACATTTAATGAATCTATACAGTGATATTTAGATAAAGCTGCAATTAATTCACTTGTAATTGCATACATAGAATCATGCCAATAAAAAAGTTTGACGTCTCGTTCAAGATGCCTGGTGGGAAAACCGGGATTATTGGTGCCGATCTTATCCTTAGTTGTTGGAAGCAATTTCCTACTCAAACCGAGTATGGTTATCCCTATCGTTTTGTTATCGATATTAACAATAGAGATAGAAAATACACCGTCCTTTTTACTCAGATTCTCGGTATGCAGGTAATCTGAAATTGCATTTTGGACGGCATCATTTTGATCCCCTTTTGCAACCATTATATTCTTGCTGGACAAACGACTTCCACCCAGGAATACAAGAATAATTAATATATAATAATGTGCTTTCATTTGTTAATATTCAACTGGTCCATCTGGATTTGTTAAACGGGGTAAATGAGTATGACATCCAGTCCGCACGTCCATCGTTTGTAATAGGTCTGGTCTATTAACGGAGATCGTTCGTTTGACGCATTATTATACACTTCTGTTTTTTTAACGAAACAGATCTCCTAAACTTAAATTAACAAACAAAACGATACCATAATTAATTTTCTTTTTTTTGCATGTAATATTTTCTGGGGTAATTATTACCATAAACTTTTCAACCCCAATCAGCTAAACCTTATTAACTAACAATCTACTAAATTCAACTTTACTTAAATTTCTCAGGATATGTAAAATCTAGTCCTCCCTGTTTAGACAACTTTACATAATATTGCTTTTTATATTTTAAATCCTTTACAACATACCCATCATCGCTATTGGCAATGGGAGCCTTTATAATAGCAAATCCCATTTTTTTAAATAGTTTCTGATATTCAGGAACAGTTGTTTCTCCTGTATATTTGAAAATTGCATGCCTTGTTGTAAAAGATCCTTTAGAATAATCATAAACTATGATCGTATCACCATAGTGGCGGGCATATGCTCCACTGTTTTTAAAAAGTTCGTTGTAATTGAAATGTTTTAACTGAGATTTGGACAAATCCTTCAACTCCAGCCTAAATTTTAAACCATCATCTGGATTTTGCACCTTCCCACATCCCCCTATCAGTGATGATAAGGCCAATACGAACAAAATATACGTTAAATTAAAAAAAACTTTCATAAAATATGATTTAGGGTTCATCCTCCCACTGTTTTACCTTAGCTCCTAGGATATATGCTTCGTGGGAATTTGGCTTTACTTTTATTGGTACATTAGTTTTTGCTTGGGAATCAAGTGCTGCATTAAATCCTTTTCCCATTAGCCAACTTGCTGATGCATTAACAGGAATGGTTATAAAAGAAAATAAATTCTTCATTCCACTACTATTTTCTTCGTACAGGTGTTGGGTATAAGATATATCATTATGTAGAGTATAATTGGCGGCCTCT
Source organism: Pedobacter sp. (assembly GCA_025351765.1). Taxonomy (GTDB): domain Bacteria; phylum Bacteroidota; class Bacteroidia; order Sphingobacteriales; family Sphingobacteriaceae; genus Pedobacter. The sequence continues at coordinate 669 of JANXVH010000002.1, read as the reverse complement.
TTTATTATGCTGTTAAACTCCTTACTCAATTTAATTGCCGGATCTCCATTATTAGTATTAATAGCACCATTAGCATATGTACCCGAAACGCTGCTTGTTGGTTTATCAGAAAGCACTTTCCCGTCTGGTGACGTAATTTTTGTAGATTCTGTTTGGGTAGCACTTATAACTTTCCCGTTTCCGTCCATTTTCACCGTTTGTGTAGTTGTGTAAGTATACACATTTTCACTTGTATTTTGAGTTAATGTGCCATCATCTTGCATTGTGGCACTCTGAGTTCCTGTTAGTGTAGTTGTGCTAGTTAATACTGTGATATTTTTATTGTTCCCATCGCTAGATGCTGTTATTTGAGTTTGCTTAACAGCAAAATCTAATTGGGGGTGAGGTTCGTCTGTTTCCATTCCATCTGGATCGATAAAACGAATAGGGTTATCATTAACATACACATAGGGACTCCATCTTTTTGATTTCTCCGCCATAGGATCCACGGTAGTCCATCTTGCAATTGTCGGGTCATAGAACCTTGCTCCATAATCGTATTGGCTACCATAAAGTTTTTACGTTTTTGGCTGTTTTCCGTTTTGCACTTTTTCGGTGCCATAAAGAACGTTCGATAGGGTAAAGATAAGCGTTAGTTTTTCATTTGCAAGGTATTGTGTTGGTTGATTT
>JANXVH010000155.1 GCA_025351765.1 Pedobacter sp. | reverse complement strand
GACAGCTTATAGGCTACCCACCTTTAACGACCTATATTATACTAATTTTGGACGTACCTACCTGCGCCCCGAGTTTTCAAGACAATTGGATATTGGACTGACTTATATCCGGACATTCGATAAGGCTATAAAACAATTGTCTATCCAGTCAGACGCCTACGTTAATAAAGTGAAAGACAAGATTGTTGCCGTTCCCGGCAATAATGCACAGCGCTGGAGCATTGAGAACATAGGTGATGTAAACATCAGGGGGCTGGATGTTAATCTCCAAACTACATGGCAAGTAAACCAAGTAGCACTTACTAACGGAATAAATTATACCTACCAGAATGCAAAAGATGTTACGCCAACAGGGGCGGTTAGCTACCAGCGTCAGTTACCTTATATTCCAAGGCATTGCGGATCTTTTGTTGCGGGTCTCTCTGTAGATAAGCTGACATTCAATTATAGCTTTATTTATACGGGAGCGCGGTATAACCAAAAGGCAAATATTGGTGCCAACTATGTAGAGCCTTGGTATACTCATGATGTTTCTATGCGCTACGGGGCTATGGTAAATAGAAATACAGTCAGGTTAACTGCAGAGGTTAATAACCTATTTAATCAATATTATGATGTGATCGCCAACTTCCCAATGCCTGGTCGTTTCTATCGGTTCACCTTAAATGTTACCTACTAATATGAAATTTAAAATACAATTGCTTTCTATTTTAATTGTTGCAGCAATAGGATTAGGCTCTTGTCGCAAAGACCCAGTCCCTACCCCTGAAAAGGTGGTAAAAGCACTTTTCCCTGGAGAACCATCCGCCTCAATTAAGGGACTTTACTTGGTTAACGAAGGCAATATGTTCATGAATAAAACCTCGATAGATTATGTCGATTTCACTACAGGTAGTTTTAGAAATAATATTTACAACCAGATTAATCCGGAAGTAACCAAAGGGCTTGGCGATGTAGGGAATGACGTAGGTGTTTATGGTTCAAAACTCTATGTGGTTGTCAATGGATCTAACAAGGTAGAAGTAATGAATGTTAAAACCGGAAAACGCATTCAGCAGATCGATCTGTTAAATTGTCGCTATATCACTTTTAGCAACGGGAAGGCGTATGCGAGTGCGTACTTCGGACGAATAGGCGATCCAAATGCACCCAACGGTATTGTAGCAGAAATTGACACCGCTACATTAAAAGAAACACGTAGGGTGGAAGTGGGGAGACAGCCCGAAGAAATGGCCATAGTTGGCAATAACCTTTACGTTGCAAACTCGGGAGGATATACACCATCGAATTATGAGCATACCGTCTCAGTTGTAAACCTGACTACCTTAAAAGAGACCAGCAAGATTGAAATAGGAATTAATCTGCACAGGCTAAAAGCAGATCGGTACGGCGATTTGTACGTGACATCAAGAGGTGATTATTTGGACATCCCATCCAGACTTTATGTAATCAATACACAGACTGCACAAATAAAAAAGGTCTTTGATATTGCCGCAGGTAACCTGGTGATAGACGGAGATCTGGCGTACATCTACAGCTCAGAATTCAGCAGTACCACAGGAAAAATTACGGTCGGCTATTCAATGCTTAATGTTAAAGATGAAACACTCCTGAGCAGAAAGTTCATAACAGATGGCACCGATAAAGAGATCAAAGTACCGTATGGAATAGCCGTGCACCCCATAACCAAAGATGTTTTCGTTACCGATGCCACCGACTATGTTACACCCGGCAGGCTTTACTGTTTTGATGCATCAGGAAAGAAAAGGTGGTCGGCCGAAACAGGAGACATTCCTGCTCAATTCGCATTTGTATATAAATAGAAATAAATAAACAACATGAATAAAACAGTTACAAACTACAGTAAACTTGCAGCAATCCTGCTTATTGGTACGGCGATATTTAGCGCGTGTAAAAAAGAAAAATTACCAGAGGTGATAAGTCGTGTTCCAACATCAACACAAGGGGTTTATGTGTTATGCGAAGGGGCTTATGGTACTATAAATAATAGTTCACTTACTTATTATGACATTGCCAAAAAGACTTTCACAAAAGACTATTTCAAAGTACAAAATGGGATTACTTTGGGAAGTAATGCGAATAATTTAAAGCAATACGGGAGCAAAATGTACTGTACTGTAACAGGCGCTGATCACGTTTTAGGTGATTCCTATTTAGAAGTAATCAATATCTCGACGGGCAAATCTCTAAAGAGAATTCCTTTTTATGATGGAACATCAGATTATTCTCCTCGTTTTGTTGAGTTTTATAAGAACAAAGCTTATGTTTCTAGTTATGATGGCTACATAAGCAGAATTGATACAGCAACACTTACCATTGAATCAAGATTAAAAGTAGGAGGTGCACTTGAAGGATTGGCTATTGTAAATGGTAAGCTCTATGTTGCCAATTCAAATCATCCAATTTATATCAGTAATAATAACTCGTCTGTTTCAGTCGTTGATTTGAATACGTTTACAAAAATAAAAGACATTCCTGTAAACTTTAATCCAGTAAGAATAACTGCAACGCCTAGTGGAGATCTTTTTACTATTGTTCAAGGTGCATACAGAAATCCTGCTTTGGTGCCATCGCTCGACAAATTAAGCAGTTTAACCGATACAAAAACTCAAAGCTATAACTATTCACTTGCTGCTATAGTAATAAATGGCAATGCTGGATATGTTATTGGAAATGATTACCCTGCTACTTTGAAGACGTTTAATACCAGTACCGGATTAATTGGTAATAATTTCATCACCGATACGAAGACTCCTTCAAGTATCTACGGCGTTACTATAAATCCATTAGATAACGACGTATACGTTGCAGATGCAACTGACTATACAGGTGATGGAATGTTTTTTTGTTTCTCAGCAAACGGGGTTAAAAAGTTTGAATTTGCTACTGGAACTGCTCCACAATCTGCAGTTTTTAATTATAGCTACAACAGATAAATAACAATATGACTATCAAAAATCAAATCCTTATTGCAATACTAGCCATTACACTTTCAAGTGCCTGTAAAAAGGATAAAGAAGATGTAGCGGTTGCCCCATCCATAAAAATGGCTAGCGAAACTGCTACCATTAGCGCTAAAGTAAATGAGAAAATAACACTTACAGCCGGTAACAAACTGGGTAATCACATAGACCAAGAGTGGAAGGTAAATGGAGAAATAAAAAGCAATACGGGAGTATTGGAATTTACAGCACCAAAATCCGGAACCTATATTATTGACTATAAAGCGATCAATACTGCTGGTGTATTCAATTTTAAATATGTACTTCAGGTTGCTGTACCTGAGATTCCGGTTTCAAGCACAAGCAATAAATTTGTGACCACACTATTCGAGTTTGCTCCTGCTGCGGGTCAATTTATGAATGAAGCCAGCTGGGGGAATGAGCAAAGTGGCAGCTCCATTGTTGGTAAGCAGGCTACGCCTGGTGTTTGTCTTGGCGCCTTTGGTGGTTATGTGGTATATGGCTTTGACCATACGGTTATTAACAAAGTAGACGATGATGACATTATCGTTTACGGAAATGCTTTTGCTAACTTCTCTGAGCCAGGAGTAGTTTGGGTGATGCAAGACGAAAACGGTAATGGTAAACCAGATGATACCTGGTATGAGCTGGCCGGTAGTGAGTTTGGTAAAGAAGGATACATCCGTAATTATTCAGTAACCTATACCCGTCCAACACCTCCGTCATTAAGCGTAGCGTGGAAAGACAATAAAGGAGGTAGTGGTTTAGTTAAGCAAAGTTTTCATAAGCTAAACCATTACCCATTGTGGATAACGGCTGATGAATTCACAAGAACAGGAACGTTGCTGCCTGCTATCAATATTAAAGGAAGTAGCTCAGCAGCACTTGGGTTCGGCTACGCCGATAATAAAGCGGGGGGTGATAAAGTGGATCTTGCCAATGCCATTGACAAAGACGGTAAAAAAGTTGTGTTGAAAGGTGCCGATTTCATAAAAGTGCAGACGGGTATTATGGCAGATCTAACCTTTTTTGGTGAGCTAAGTACGGAAGTCACCGGTATTGCTGATCTCAGTTTAGTCAAATAAACACCAGTTTTTTAATAGGCAAAAATAATATAACTTTGCAATATAAATGATTAATAATGTCTGAATCAAAATTTAACCCCCGTACGGTAATTCTTTTGTTGATTATCATACTGGTAAGTCTGATCCGTATTGCAGCACCTTTTAGTGATAATTTTAAAGACATCGCTAATTTTTCTGTAATAGGAGCTGTAGCGCTATTTGGTGGGGCTTATTTCAATAATAATATCAAAGCATTTGGTTTTCCTTTGTTGATCCTATTATTAAGTGATATTTTTATTGCAAAAACATCAGGTTACGGATTTTTTTATGGCGGATGGTACTGGACTTACATCGCTTTTATATTGATGGTCTTTGTTGGTAAGGTAATGCTGAAAAAAGTAGATTTAGAGAACTTTGTATTGGCCAATGTTGTCATCATATTGATGCATTGGATGGTATCAGACATTAGCGCGATGTATATTCCTGGTTTGTATGAACCTACTTTAGCAGGCTATTTGGCTTGCCTGGTTGCAGCTGTCCCATTTGAATTAAACTTTGTATATGGATCTTTAATATATGGTGTTTTGATGTTTGGTTCATTCGAAATGCTAAAAGCCAGGTACCCGTTGTTTAGCTTGTCTGGCAAAGTCGTTTCATAGTTACTTTTAAATAAATTAATATAGGCCCTTTCAGTAATGAGGGGGCCTGTTTTTT
>JANXVH010000142.1 GCA_025351765.1 Pedobacter sp. | reverse complement strand
ATAAACTGTTGCCCATCATCTATAAAAGTAAGACTACGCTGATATTTACTAATACCCGTGGACAAGCCGAAATGTGGTATCAAACACTACTGGCAAAGGATGAAAATCTGGCAGGCCAATTGGCGATACACCATGGATCTATCGATTTTGAATTGAGGAACTGGATAGAAGATTCCATCCACTCAGGAGTGTTAAAGGCAGTTGTAAGTACCTCGTCATTAGACTTAGGGGTAGACTTTAAACCGGTTGACACGGTAGTACAAATCGGCTCTCCTAAAGGTGTGGCCAGGTTTCTACAGCGTGCCGGACGTAGCGGTCACTCTCCTTACGAAACTTCAAAAATCTATTTTTTGCCAACCCACGCGCTGGAGCTTGTAGAAGCGGCAGCGATAAAAGAAGCGGCTAAGACACAAAATATTGAAAGCAGGGAACCCATTGTGATGGCATTTGACACCCTAATTCAGTATCTGGTTACATTAGCCGTAGGTGATGGCTTTGACGATATAAAAATATTCGGGGAAGTAAAACAAACTCATGCTTTTAGAGAGTTATTGCCAGAGGAATGGAACTGGATTATGAGGTTCATTACTACAGGTGGAGAGAGCTTAACTGCTTATAATGAGTTTAGTAAAGTTAAAAAAATTGATGGCCTCTGGAAAGTAGAAAGCAGACAGATAGCAATGCGGCACCGCCTCCACATCGGAACCATTGTGAGCGATGCGATGGTAAAAGTAAAGTACATCAGCGGGGGCTTTGTGGGTATGGTAGAAGAATCGTTCGTTGCAAGGATGAAACCGGGAAGTAGTTTTACGCTGGCAGGTAGAGTTTTAGAGTTTGTGATGATTAAGGAGATGATGGTTTTGGTAAGAAAGAGCAAACAAAAAACTGCTATGAGCCCAAGCTGGATGGGTGGTAGAATATCGCTTACTGCTAATCTAGGCGTAATACTAAGAAAAAAATACAACGAAACTCTTTATAAACAACATGATGATGAGGAATTAGATATTGTACTACCTTTATTTGAAAGACAGGCCAAGGTTTCACACGTTCCTAAAGATGACGAATTTCTAATTGAATTGATCAACACCAGAGATGGATATCATTTTTTTGCTTACCCTTTTGAAGGCAGACAAGTGCATGAAATTATGGCCTCTTTGATTGCCTATCGACTGGGTAAACTTAAGCCAATAAGCTTTTCTATTGCAATGAACGATTATGGGTTTGAACTGTTGAGCGAGCAGCCAATTCCGTTGGATGAAGAAAACATTAAATACTTATTTACGCCAGAAAATCTATCGGATGACATCATTGCCAGCATTAACGCTACCGAAATGGCGAGAAGGAAATTCAGGGATATCGCATGTATATCTGGATTAGTTTTCCAGGGGTATCCCGGTAAATATGTGGCAAACAAGCACCTTCAGTCCTCTGCCGCATTATTTTTCAACGTTTTTAGTGATTATGACCAACATAACCTATTATTGCGCCAAGCTTACGATGAAGCATTTTATCAGCAAATTGAAGAACCAAGACTTGCAGCTGCTTTACATCGTATACAGGAAAGCAAAGTTATTATCGTAAAAACAGATAGCTATACGCCTTTATGTTTCCCCATTAAGGTGGATAGTTTACGTGACAATATGAGTTCTGAAGAGCTAAGTCAAAGAATTGAAAGGATGACTGCCGAGGCAGAAAAGAAAAGTTTGAAGAAAAAGAATGAACGTTAATTGCAGGGGCGAAAACTTGTTTTTGAGTAAAGAAAAAGCAATTTATTGGGGAAAAGAACGAATGCTGATTATAAGCGACCTTCACATAGGCAAGTCGGCGCATTTTAGAAAATCAGGAATACAGGTACCGGATGTAGTTGGACTAACTGATTTACAAAGACTTACTTCTTTAATGAAAGAATTTAACCCTTTAATGTTACTGGTTACCGGTGATATGTTTCACAATAAGATAAATAGTGACGCAAATGCATTTTTAGAGTGGAGAAATAGCTACAGCGCACTCAAAGTAATATTGATCAAAGGCAACCATGACGAATTGAAGACCAAAGACTATGAGGCGTTAAATATAGAAGTACATCCAAAAGAATTACTAATAGGCCCCTTCCGATTTATACATGATAAGCCGAAAGTTTTTGATGAATATTTCAATATATCTGGTCACATCCATCCAGGCGTTATACTACATGGAAAAGCGAAACAACGACTAAAATTTCCTTGCTTTTACTTTAATGAAACTTGTGCGGTATTGCCGGCATTCAGCGTCTTTACAGGCCTTTTTTTGATTAAGCCAAAAGAGGATGATCGATTTTTTGCTATTACACCTCAGAACGTTATCGAGGTTTAGGCAAGCTGTTTGCTTAAACTTGATATCCAATCGTTAAACATAACCTGCTCAATATCAATTACCACCTTTGCATGTTTTTCCCATTCGACAGAAAAAGATTTAAGTTGATTAAGCATTTCCTCAAGGTGGCCTTCTTCTTCTAATATAATAGATTTCACAGTAACCTTACTTTGTGCCGAGGTAAGTACCTCTTGGTAAATAGGGTATAATTCATCTGCACGTACTTCAATAGCATATGTCACAAATAAATAAGCTGCAAATTTGAGTTCATAGCCACTTAAGTCGAAATGTCTCTTTAGGTACCTACATACAGCAACATCCAAGGCATTAAGATAAAATTTGGTATTATTTGGAGTAAGCAGCTCGTCGTTAGTATAAGTTTTACATAGCCCACCATCGAGTTTATCCAGCTGTTTTTTTAAATAATATGCATGCCGATGTTCTTCTGCAGCATGTTTTAAGATGATAAGATTAACATTTTCCTTATGTTCTGAGGCAGAAATCTTTTTTGCACCGGCATTTTCCATATAAGATAATGTATTTAACCACTTTGCATGTAAAGTATTGTTGCGAACTATATCTTCTAATATTGATTTGATGTGCATTTTATAAATCGTTTAACGCTTGTAAAATAGTTTGGTAAATATAGTCCAGATCCTCATCGGTGATGACATAGGGAGGTAAAATATAAATGATATTGCCCAAGGGGCGCAGGATGATTCCTCTTTCTAAGAAATATAGATAAAGCTTATTTCTGAATTCACTAAGGTAAGAAGTATCTAAACCCGTATTCCATTCCATTACTAGAATGGTACCCGTTTGCCTAACGTCCTTCAGCTTGTCGTTCCCACTTATTTGGTTTGCAAACGCTGTATGCCTTTTGCAGATCCGTTGGATATTTTGGAGCGTTTGAGGTTCCAGTAATATATCAAGACTCGCAAGAGAAGCTGCTATACTTATTGGATTGGCAGTGAAAGAATGTCCGTGATAAAGTGTTTTAAGCTTATCGTCACTAAAGAAGGCTTCGTATATTTTAGCGTTACAGGTAGTTACACCTAAAGGCATGGTGCCTCCCGTTAGTCCTTTTGATAAGCAAAAAATATCTGGATGACTCTCGAGTGCTTCACATGAAAAGTACGTTCCCGTACGCCCAAAACCTGTCATTACCTCATCAGCTATAGTTAGAATACCATGTTTATTACATGCGGCAATGAGCTGATCTAAGTGTTTAGCCTGGTACATTAACATACCCCCTGCTCCTAGTACCATTGGCTCGAAAATAAAACAGGCAACCTCGTTAGACAAATAATCTATTCGGGATCGGAGCTGATCAATATTGTGCTCATTTGGTAAATCAATAAACTCAACGTCAAATAGCAAAGAATTGAAAGGTTTGGTAAATATACTACGCCCACTTACAGACATTGCTCCAAACGTGTCCCCGTGATAAGCATCTTTAAATGCCAATATTTTGGTTCTTGGTAGCGTATTGGTGTTTACCCAGTACTGCAAGCACATTTTAAGCGCAACTTCTACCGCAGTAGATCCATTGTCACTATAAAAAACTTTTTCCTGCTTCCCGGGTATTAGCGGCAACAATCTTTCTGCCAATAATACGGCTGGTTCGTGTGTAAAGCCGGCGAAAATAACGTGCTCGAGTGTTAAAAGCTGTGCAGAAACCCTTGCTGCAATATGAGGATGAGAGTGCCCATGAATATTTACCCACCAGCTAGAAACCGCATCAATGTATTTTTTACCAGATTCATCATATAGGTAAACACCTTTTCCACTAACAATGGGAATATTAGGCAGCGCATTCTTCATCTGCGTATAAGGATGCCAAATTACTTTTTCATCTCTTTCCTGTAAGCTCATAATTCGGGTTGCTTCATTAAAAGTTTTATAACAGTTTTATCTGTCTTAAAGGTAACATCATCTGTATTTAATTGGTCCAAACTAACCCATCTAAATGCTTGCATAGCACCCTCATCAAAATCAAAAATCGCCGATTTGAAATTAATATTAAGCAAATGAAGTGGTTTAACCAAGTAATATATGCTCAGGATTTGGCTGTCATTAAAAGAAGACTGTTCGTAAAAATCGGTTGTGTAAAAATGACTTACAATTTCAATTTGTGCATTACACTCCTCCATAAACTCACGCTTCAGGGCGTCGATTAATCCTTCACCAATCTCCAGTCCCCCACCGGGAAATTTACTGAAGGTTCGACCCCCAGATTGCTCATCACTGATCAGGATCTCATTGTACTCGTTGATGAGCATGCCGTAAACCCGTACATTAAAATAACTCATTGTTCAAAGTGTTTTTGGTTTTTTGTAGCATTTTCAATATTCCATTTGATTTCACCATTAAATGGCTCTGACCTTACTGGACATGCTTTCATTTTACAATAATTACAACAGGCAGGCAAACAGGGATCGGTGTGAATGAATAATTCGGTTTGGTGACCAGTGTTACCATTAACCATCTTGTCAATATCTGAAACTTCTTGATGTACCTGGTTAAGATCAAAATAATATGGCATGGTAACATGACAGTCAATATGAAGGTCTGAACCATACTGCTGGGCCCTAAGGTTGTGTATATCAATCCAAGGATCGCGTCTATTGTCTTGTAATACCACAATGATGTCATTAACTAGTAAGATGTTACTTTCATCCATCAGACCCCCAACAGACAGCCTGGCAAGCAAATAACCGTTATAAATGATGTACATGCCTAATAAAATAGATATGATGCTGTCCAGCCAGTATAGATGGGTAATCTGTATAAGTATAACCCCTATTACCAGTCCAGCACTGGTAACTGCATCCGTAAGCAAGTGTTTTCCATCTGCTTCAAGTGTGATCGATCTGTGTTTCTTACCTGCGTTGATCAGGTAATATCCTATAATCAAGTTAACAATTCCTGTTGCCCCTATTATTGCGGCTCCCTCAAACAATTGGAAAATGGGCTTTGGAAAAACAAGATCGTATGAAGATTTTAAGATGATGACCACCCCTGCCATACTTATCAAGGTACCTTCCAAAAAAGCAGAGAAGAATTCCACCTTACCATGCCCGTATGGATGGTTGGTATCTTTAGGTAATGTAGCGAGATAAATGCTGTAGAAAGCGAATGCACCGGCAAGTACATTTACAATGCTTTCCATCGCATCAGTAAGGATAGCATTAGAATGAGTGATGAAATAAGCTGCAAATTTTGCCAGCATGAGCAGTATGCTAACACACAGGGCGAGAAGGATTGCTTTCTTTTTAGGTTGCAAGTTTAAGCGGTTGAGCTTCCAAAAATACGTTATAACACTTGAATTATATTAAAAAGTATTTTTTTTAGTTTTTAATTCCGTGAGGTTCATATATTTGCGATCGCACAAAAATAAATTTGCTGAGCACTAAACATTATGACATTTTTATCCAACAGAATCAACAATCTATCTGAGTCGCAGACCATTAAAATGGCTAAACTGGGTAGAGAGCTATCCGCAAAAGGGATAGACGTTATTAACCTGAGTTTTGGTGAACCAGACTTTTTTACCCCTCAATTTGTAAAGGAAGCGGCCAAGACTGCGGTAGACGAAAATTACTCTTATTACACACCGGTTTCGGGTTATCCTGACCTGAGAAAGGCAGTTGCTGAAAAGCTGCTTAGAGAAAATAATTTGTCTTACAGTTTTGATCAGATCGTTGTTTCTACAGGTGCCAAGCAATCTCTTGCTAATGCAGTTCTTTGTCTGGTAAACCCTGGTGATGAGGTGATTGTACCTACTCCTTACTGGGTGTCTTATTCAGAAATGATTAAACTTGCAGAAGGTGAGTCGGTATTTATTAATGCTACTGTTGAAAATAACTTCAAAATAACGGCGGCCGAATTAGAGGCTGCTATCACGCCGAAATCCAAATTGTTCATGTTCTCTTCGCCTTGCAATCCTACCGGGTCTGTATACAGTAAAGACGAACTTGCTTCTCTAGCGGAAGTTTTCGAGAGATATCCAAATATTTACATTATCTCTGATGAGATCTACGAACACATTAACTTCGTTGGAAAGCATGCATCAATTGCTGAATTTGATTCAATTAAAGACAGGGTTATTTTAATTAACGGGTTTTCTAAATCTTATGCAATGACTGGATGGAGAGTTGGTTATATGGCAGCAAATAAAGAGATAGCAAATGCCTGTGATAAGCTTCAGGGTCAAATCACGTCAGGCACTTCTTCCATCGCACAACGTGCCGCACTGGAAGCATATCATGGCGGATTAGCTACGGTGAATGAAATGGTTGCAGAATTTAAAAAACGTAGGGATATTGTTTATGCCTTACTTTCTGAAATACCTGGAGTGAATGTAAACCTACCGGATGGGGCCTTTTACTTCTTTCCTGAAATTAAATCTTACTTCGGCAAAAAAGATGGCGAAAACGTAATTAACACTGCGGAAGACCTTTCGCTATACTTGTTGAACGAAGCGCATGTATCTACGGTTACAGGTGAGGCATTTGGAAACGAAGATTGTATCAGAATTTCTTACGCAGCTTCCGAAGAACAACTTAGAAAAGCAGTGTCAAGAATAAAAAATGCATTGGCTAAATTGAGCTAATCAACTAACACATAAAAATAGGCCTTTTGCAGAATTGCGAAAGGCTCATTTTTTGTATATAAGAATTGATAACCCTAAGATCTGATAGCTTCTACTGGGTCAAGTCGGGATGCAGAAAATGCAGGCCAAAACCCGGATATTGTACCTATAATTAAAGATATCCCTAGCCCGAGGTTTATATTGTTCCAGTAAAGAATCATTTTAAATCCGGTTAATCCTATTAAAAGGGAACCCAGATAGACAAGTAATAAACCTAGTACCCCTCCAATTAAGCATAACATAACAGATTCAAATAAGAATTGTAATAATATAAAATAGTTCTTTGCCCCTAATGATTTTTGAATCCCAATTATATTGGTTCGCTCCCTTACCGACACGAACATGATATTAGCTATCCCAAAGCCACCAACTAGGATAGAAAAAATGCCAATAGCCCAGCCTCCTTTCTTCAACATGCTGAACATTTGATCTAACTGAGCAGAAGCGATTGTGCTCTTATTTAAAGAAAAATCTTCTTCTGCGCCAGGTTTTGTACGCCTTATAGCCCGCATCGCTCCTCGCATTTCGCTTTCTATCTCATCTAAATCTATGTTTTCATAGCCCCTAACAGTAATCATGGGGTCGTAGCGCTCACTCTCAACATCCATGATACCTTTAGCAAAATTTAGTGGCATCACGATGTTCTTATCCTGAGACATACCCATCATGTCTTCGCCTTCCTTTTTGAACACGCCTACAACATTTAACTTCCTACCCATCACCACTATAGTCTTTCCAATTGGGTCAACACCATCAAAAAGGCCTTCGGCAACATCTGCACCTATAAGCAATACTGGAGATCCTGCTCTACCTTCGTTTTCGGTAAAATAACGACCGTCTTGAAAGTCGAGATTCCAGGTTTTGTTAAAATCTTGTGAGGCAGCCCTTATGCCAACCCCTTCTACAGAACTGCTCCTGTATTTCACTGTCCTCGAATTAGCGAAAATTTCATAAGAAACACCCTCTGCATATTCTAATCGATCTTTTAAACGATCATAATCCCGAAGGGAAGGCACAGGTCTATTCACGTACTTCCACCATGGATAATCACCAAAACCACCCCATGGCCATTTTTGTACAAATACTGTTTTTGAGCCTAATTTATCAACGCTTTCCTGCAATTTTGCTCTTAATGAATCTACACCGGTAAAAACAAATATAATAACAAAAATACCGATAGTTATCCCTAAAAGAGACAGGAGGGTACGCATTTTATTTTGGCGTAGCGCATCAGCTGCAAACCTAAAACTTTCGCCTATTAGTCTGAAAATAATCATAATTAGGGTTTAGATCAAAAGTACCCAAAAAGGTTACAGAATAGACATTATATATTCATCCCTACCTGAATTGGGCATACATGGTACCTGGCTTCGTATTTTTTAGATCCATTAAATGGCCATCTAAGGTTATTTATTCATCTCTGGATATACCAAGGATATCGAACCGATAGCCGACGGATACCGAACGGATAACCGACGGTACTACCCAGACCGAAGGCAGGTACTACCCAGGCCGAAGCCAAGGACTATTTCGGGGATTTAAAAACAGATTTGGTGATCTATACAAATTGCTGAAAATTGGTGATAGTTTGTAAATAAAGAGTAATTTACTTAGCAGCAATTAATTTATAAGATTTTGATTTCCAATATTATGTGCAATTTTCTTACGCATTTTATTCACTTTTTTTAATTGCACACTATGTTACGCTAACAATTTTTCACAAAATGGGATAATAATTAGTAAATTTGCGCCCTTAATTATCACATCGAAAAATATGAAGTTATCTCAATTTAAGTTTAATTTACCTGAGTCTTTAATTGCCAACACTCCTTCAGAACAACGGGATGAAGCTCGTTTAATGGTTCTGCATAAAGACAGTGGCAAGATCGAACATAAAATATTCAAGGATGTTTTAGGTTATTTTGATGATAAGGACGTCATGATTTTGAACAATACCAAGGTTTTTCCTGCACGTTTATATGGCAATAAAGAAAAAACTGGAGCTACAATAGAGGTGTTCCTTTTACGTGAATTAAACAAAGAACTCCGTTTGTGGGATGTTCTGGTTGATCCCGCACGTAAAATCCGTGTGGGTAATAAACTTTATTTTGGAGATAACGACTTATTGGTAGCTGAGGTAGTTGACAACACTACTTCCCGTGGCCGTACGATTAGATTTTTATTTGACGGTACAGATGAAGAATTCAGAAAGAATATCGAAATTCTAGGAGAAACTCCACTTCCTAAATACATAAAGAGAAAGGCAACTGCGCAGGATAAAGAACGTTATCAAACTATTTTTGCCAAGCACGAAGGTGCCGTGGCTGCTCCTACTGCAGGTTTACACTTTAGCAGGGAGTTGATGAAACGCCTGGAACTAAAAGGAATTAACTTTGCCGAGGTAACTCTGCACGTAGGTCTAGGTACTTTCAGATCTGTAGAAGTGGAAGACCTTACCAAACACAAAATGGATTCTGAGCAATATATCATTGAGCAAAAATCTGCTGATATGGTAAATAAAGCTATTGAAGAAAAAAGAAAGATCTGTGCCGTTGGTACAACATCAATGCGCGCCATTGAATCAGCAGTTTCCTCTAATAGAACCTTAAAACCCGCTAACGACTGGACAAGCAAATTCATTTTTCCTCCATACGAATTCAGCATTGCTAATTCAATGATCACTAACTTCCATACTCCAGAATCTACTCTATTGATGATGGTGAGTGCTTTTGGCGGTTATGACTACGTAAAAAATGCTTACGAAGTAGCCTTGAAAGAGAAATATCGTTTTTATAGCTATGGCGATGCGATGCTGATCATCTAAAATCAGTAATGGATTATTATGCCATTATAGTTGCTGGCGGGTTTGGGAATAGGATGAATAATTCAATTCCCAAACAATTTTTATTGCTTGAGGGCAAGCCTGTGTTGATGCACACCATCAATGCATTTCATGAATGTGTCCTAAATCCAGAAATTCTTGTGGTTTTAAACAAACAAATGCACCCGCACTGGCTGTCATTGTGCCAGGAATATGGCTTTACTACTCCTCATAAATTGGTAGAAGGCGGCGAACAACGCTTCTTTTCTGTTAAAAACGGCTTATCAGAAATTGAGGGTGAGGGTATTGTTGCAATTCATGATGCAGTAAGGCCTCTTGTTTCTCAAGCACTAATAACTCAGGCATTTAAAGTAGCAGAAGAAACAGGAAATTGCGTTACTGGCATAACACCTACTGATTCTATAAGAAGGATAACAAATGAAGGTACTACACAGGCATTTGATAGAAGTGAATTTATTCTGATACAAACCCCTCAAGTTTTTGATTTAAACATTATAAAAAAGGCATATCAATCATCCTATGCCAGCAACTTCAGTGATGATGCAACTGTGGTGGAAAGTATTGGCGTTACCATTAACATGATTGCAGGTGAACGGGAGAATATTAAAATTACGTATCCTGAAGATATAGAAATCGCATCAATTTTGATCAAAAAAAAACGCTCCAGTTAATCTGAAGCGTTTTTTTATTTTAAACAGTAATTAAGCTGCTCTGTTAATCACCTTTAAGATGATGGCAATTACTGCGATAACCAATAAAATATGAATCAGGCCGCCAACATTTGGCCCGAAGCCTTGAAAGAAAAAGCCGATGATCCAAAGGATAACAAGTACTACGGCAACCAGATAAAGTAAATTTCCCATAACGTTTAATTTTAAGATGTTGTATTTTAGATTTTAAGGAAGCACAACACTTCCATGACAATTCATAAACAATCATCGTTCCAAAAATTAAAAGGCCGCATTAATATGCGGCCTTCGTAAATCGTTTAGTATTCGTCTTCATTAAAGAAGAAGTCATCTTTAGTTGGATAGTCTGGCCAAATCTCCTCAATTGTTTCATAAGGCTCGCCATCATCCTCAAGAGCCTGTAGGTTCTCAATAACTTCAACCGGAGCACCCGATCTAATACCATAATCAATCAATTCATCTTTTGTTGCAGGCCACGGGGCGTCTTCTAAATGCGATGCAAGTTCTAAAGTCCAATACATATTTTTATATTATTAAGTTCTAAATTAATTCCGCAAAAGTATATTAAAAATTGCGAGCAAAACAAACTTTTTTTCCACTATTTTAAACCCGTGGTAACCAGATGTTTTCGACTGTGCCAGCATCTAAATTGAGTCTTCTGGCAAGTACAAATAAATAATCGCTAAGGCGGTTTAGGTAAATGGTAATTATGTCATCGACCTCGCTTTCAGAAGCCAGTTGAAAGACGAGCCGCTCGGCTCGTCTGCAAACACATCGTGCTATATGACAATAAGATACAATTGTATTGCCCCCTGGCAAGATAAAATGTTTCAGTGTTGGCAGTGTATGATTCATATTATCCATTTCCTGCTCTAGCAAAGCAATATCATCATTGTAGAGATCAGGGATCTTCATTCTCGACTTTTCGGGATCGGAAGCCAAATATGCACCAATTGTGAATAATCTATCTTGAATCTCTTTTAAAAACTGCTGATCATGCAGATCGATCTGTTGACACATAATTAAGCCAAGGTGGGAATTGAGTTCATCAACTGTACCATAACACTCAATGCGAAGATCATATTTAGGAACCCTGGTGCCGCCGATTAACGAGGTGAGTCCTTTATCTCCGGTTTTGGTATATATCTTCATAAATAGTAATTAGCCTATTTTCTCGAAATCGCTGTCTAGTTTTTCTAAGTTGGACAGTCTTGGAGAAACTGTTTTTATATCAATATTAGCATAATCCTTCTCTATAAGTCCATCACGCATACGAACAATACGGTGGGCATGCTGTGCGATATCTTCCTCGTGCGTAACCAGGATAATGGTATTTCCTTTACTGTGAATTTCTTCTAACAAGCCCATAATCTCAATAGATGTCTTAGTATCCAGGTTACCAGTTGGTTCATCTGCCAGGATAATCGATGGATTATTAATGAGGGCACGAGCTACAGCAACGCGCTGACGCTGACCCCCAGAAAGCTCATTGGGTTTATGGGTAACACGATTTCCAAGCCCAACATTTTCAAGTGCTTTCTGTGCACGTGCGTCACGCTCTTTCTTATTTACACCTGCATAAATAAGCGGCAATGCCACGTTATCTAAAGATGTTGACCTTGGCAATAAATTAAATGTTTGGAATACAAATCCTATTTCTTTGTTTCTGACTTCAGCGAGCTCATTATCGGTCATTTGGCTCACATTGATCCCATTTAGCACATAATCTCCTTTACTTGGTGTATCAAGACAACCCAATATATTCATTAGTGTTGATTTCCCAGAACCTGAAGGACCCATTAATGCAACAAATTCACCCTTAAAAATATCTAACGATACCGACTTTAGCGCATGTATTACTTCTGATCCAATTACGTATTTACGGCCTATATCTTTAATATTTATCAACGCTTTTTCCATTGCTTTTTATTTTTAGACGGCCTAATTGCCCCCAATGTTACACAGCACAACAACTATTACAGAGTACCTTATTTTTCAATAATTTTTGGAACAAAGAAAAAGCTTTCATTATGCTTGCCAGCATTCTTTAATCCGTCTTCAACTGAGATTTCCTGCTTAACGACATCTTCCCTCCAAACATTCTCCTCTGCGTTCATATATACAAGGGGTTCTACGCCTGTTGTATCAAGCCCATTAAGCTGTTCCATAAAGGTGAGTATTTTATTCATATCCGCAATCAATGTATTTACATCGTTGTCATTGATCTCAATTCTGGCTAGGTTTGCCACTTTATCAATAGTGTGCTTATCTATGATCATTATGGTACTTATTATTAATAAGTGCAAAGATACGGTCTTTAAGGACATCTGAATCTTCTATACTCAAATTGGTGGTTGATATAGGCGCATGGACATAAATATGGCAAATACCTGGCCTGGTACCATACTTAGCACCATCGTCCCACATTTTCTTCCACACATCTATTAAAGTCACAGCAACTATGGAAATCTTTTTGTCAATAGCTAATCGAAAAGGACCATTTTTAAATGCAAGCAATTGCGGTGGATAATGTTCCTCATCAATCTTACCTTCTGGAAAGATCATCAAACCCATACCCTTCTCTAGGTTTTCGCCTACTTTTTTAAAAGCACGGAATGATGACATCTTGCTATCACGGTTAACAGGTACATCAATTGTATTGAAGAAAAGTTTTAAAACTGGATTATTCAGCAATTCATCTTTTCCTAAAAAATGAAACCTACCAGTTCCAAGAACACACATAATCATGATGTCCAGATTGGAAGTATGATTTGCACAATAGATATAGGTTCGATCTTTTTCCAACGGAACTTCAAACTCAAACTTGAAGATCACCCCAATCAACAACGCACAAACAAAGCTATGCAACTTTCTGGAGTAGTTTAGCAGCAGGTATAACCGCTCACTTCTTGTAAATGCATAATAAAAAGGGTAAAAAAGACAAGAAAGTGTAAGTATGATAATAATGGAGTAAAACCAATGCGCACGCCTTAGAAATTTTATCATGAATCCAATATTACAAAAATTGAAATTATAACTAATCAAATTATTGCTTTTTTATTAATTTCGGCCTTATGAAAGAAACGGTAGTTAGCGGGATTCGTCCAACGGGAAAGTTGCATCTTGGAAATTATTTTGGCGCAGTTACCAATTTTGTGAAGATGCAGTATGATTACAATTGTTTCTTTTTTATAGCTGACCTTCATTCGCTAACCACCCATCCTACCCCTCAAGATCTTCACGGTTATGTAAAGCATGTTTTGGTAGAATATCTTGCCTGTGGTATCGACCCAGAACAGAGTACCATCTATATACAGTCTGATGTACCAGAAGTTGCAGAGCTTTATCTTTACCTTAATATGAATGCCTATTTAGGTGAGCTAGAAAGAAGCACTTCTTTTAAAGACAAAATCAGATCTCAGCCGAATAATGTCAATGCAGGACTGCTTACCTACCCTGCATTAATGGCAGCCGATATCTTAATCCACCGTGCATCAAAAGTACCAGTAGGAAAAGATCAAGAACAGCATCTTGAAATGACACGTACCTTCGGAAACCGTTTTAACAGACTTTATAACTCAGAATATTTTGTTGAACCCTTCGCTTTTAATTATGCAAAAAACTTGGTTAAGGTACCAGGACTGGACGGCAAAGGAAAAATGAGCAAATCTGAAGGTGATGGAAACTGTATATACCTATCAGACAGTCCCGAAATTATCCGTAAGAAATTATTGAGAGCTGTTACCGATAGTGGCCCCAGCGTAGAAAACCAGACAAAACCGGAGGCTATTCAAAACCTGTTCGACCTAATGAACATCGTATCATCTCCTGATACTATTGCTCATTATGATGCGCTATATAACAATGTGGCCATCCGTTATGGCGATTTAAAAAAACAAATTGCAGAAGATATGATCATTTTCAACTCGCCAATCCGAGAACGTATTGAAGAACTTTCAAAAGACAACTCTTATTTGCGAAAAGTTGCAGAACAAGGTGCGGTAAAAGCAAGAGAAAGTGCTCAAAAAACCATGAAGGAGGTAAGGGCACTTATTGGTTTTAAATCTTTTTAAGATTTAAAGGAAATTAACTACCTTATCAAACCTAGTCCAATTTTTCGGTATACCGTTAGGCAGTAACAATTTAAGAAAAATAACATATTTAATATGCACATAGCAATAGTTGGAAACATAGGCGCTGGAAAAACCACTCTTACTGGTTTACTCGCAAAGCATTACAATTGGGAGGCCTTGTATGAAGCAGTAGACAATAATCCATATCTGGAAGATTTTTACAGCGACATGAAGAGGTGGAGTTTTAACCTGCAGATCTACTTTTTAAACAGCCGTTTCCAGCAGATTGTGGATATAGAAAACTTCAATAGAAATGTAATTCAGGATAGAACCATCTATGAAGATGCGCACATTTTTGCCGACAATCTGCATGAAATGGGTTTGATGACCAGTCGTGACCATCAGAATTATAAAGCGATATTCGCTAACATTACCTCATTTATTAAACCGCCAGATCTTTTGGTATACCTGCGCGCTTCAGTCCCTACCCTAGTAAACAATATACAGAGGAGGGGACGTGAGTATGAGGCGAGTATTAGGATTGACTATTTATCTAAACTGAATGAAAAATATGAAGCCTGGATAAAAGATTACCAATTAGGCAATCTGCTTATTCTGGACAAAGATAAACTGGACTTCAGCAACTCTCCTGAAGATCTAGGTACCATCATACAAGCTATAGATGCAGAAATAAACGGTTTATTCTAACTATGAAAATACTAGGGATCATACCAGCAAGATTTGCGTCAACAAGGTTTCCTGGAAAACCTTTAGTAAAAATCCATGGCAAAAGTATGATCAGGCGCGTATATGAACAAGCTATATCAGCCCAATCCTTATCAGATGTTGTAGTGGCTACCGATGATGAACGCATAGCCCTAGAAGTAAAACAGTTTGGGGGCAAATGCGTGATGACAAGCTCTAACCACGTTAGTGGAACAGACCGCTGTGCAGAGGTAATCAGTAAAATGGAGGGAATTGATGCTGTCATTAACATACAAGGTGATGAACCATATATTGATCCAGAACAAATTGACCTGCTTGCTTCTTGTTTTGAAGAACAATCTGTCCAGCTTGCAACACTTATTAAGAAGATCAGTACTCCTGCAGATCTTTTCAATCCCAATATTCCTAAAGTAGTTGTAAATACCCGGCTTGAAGCGATCTATTTCAGTCGCCAAACCATCCCCTACTTAAGAAACATTGCTCCGGAAGAATGGCTCCTCAATTCAGATTTCTACAAGCACATTGGCATATATGGCTACACTGTAAAAGCTTTAGAAGAAATTACCAGGTTGATGCCATCCAAATTGGAAAGCTGCGAAAACCTGGAACAACTTAGGTGGCTTGAAAATGGATATCGCATACAAACTAGAATAACCGAATTGGAAACTATTGCAATAGATACTCCTGAAGATTTAAGAAAGATAAACGAAATTTTGTGAGAAATACTGCTTTGATATTTTGTGCTTTTTTATTTTTAACTACTTCCTGCAACCGCGAGAAGGAACTAAAAATTCATAATTCAGGTTTTAACAAAAAGATACTAAAGAACTTTAGTGACTCCGTAAGCCTCGATACCTTTAAAGTTAGTTTGCAAGAGAATGAAATTAAAGGCCAACTCATTCATTTTACGATAACAAATTCAAAAGCAACGGTCATTTACAGTCTTGATGTAAACGCTAACGAACTATTTAAGAATTATCATGCTACCGTAGATCTTAAAAAGGAGAAAAAAAGATCAGAATTTATTAACAACGAACTAGATCGTTTCCTTGACGATGAGAATTTTATGGAGCCGGCTGTTACGGAAAATGAATCAGCCGATAAAAACGTTCCAGATATTGATTTTTACAATGAGCTTAAGATAAGTGGCCTGAACGGATTTGCATACAGACTTGGCCCAGAACAAAAAATATATATTGGGTGGTCAGCCAAAGAAGAGAAAGTTAAAGTCTATTACAACTGTTGCAAAAAATAAAGATTTCCCATTTCAGTAAATTATTTTCATAAATAATATTCGTTAAAACCTATTAAAAAACGCCTTAAACGAAAAAATGAAAAAAATATTATGATAATTATAAATATTGTAGTATGTTTAAATAATGAAAGGCATCCAATGGCACCTATAATTCTGCCTTAATGAAACTTACATATTCTAACCAAATATATTATTAGAAGTGCCCGGATTTTCCGGGCATTTTTTTTTAAACATTATCCGCGGTGTTTTATGGATTATAGTTAGTCGGGTTCCTGATTTAGTTAAGGCGATTCGGTAACTTTTTAAGCTTTAAGCGCTTAGATGGTACAGCGTAACAATCATTATTAATTCCGCTAATTTGGTTTTATTTACTAGCTTTGTATCCCGTACAAAAACATTAAAGCAGTCTAAAAACCCTGCTATAATATCACAAACTTACAAACATGACTAAGTATATTTTTGTTACGGGCGGTGTTACTTCCTCTTTAGGAAAGGGCATCATTTCCGCTTCATTAGCTAAACTATTACAAGCAAGGGGTTACAGTGTAACCATTCAAAAATTTGATCCTTATATCAATATTGATCCGGGTACTTTAAATCCATATGAGCACGGAGAATGTTATGTAACGGAAGATGGGGCAGAAACAGATCTTGACCTTGGTCATTATGAGCGTTTCTTAAATGTTCCTACTTCACAGGCCAACAACATTACTACGGGTCGCATTTATCAAAATGTGATCAATAAAGAAAGAATGGGCGAATATCTTGGAAAAACGGTACAAGTTGTTCCTCACATTACTGACGAGATCAAAAGAAATATGCGTATTCTTGGCGAAAGCGGTAAATACGACATTATAATAACAGAGTTAGGCGGTACCGTAGGTGATATAGAATCCTTACCATTTATTGAGGCAGTTAGACAATTTAAGTGGGAAGAAGGCGCAAACAATGCGATAGTTATTCACCTTACATTAATACCTTTTTTAGCAGCAGCAGGCGAACTTAAAACAAAACCTACTCAACACTCGGTTAAAGCATTATTGGAATATGGTATACAGCCAGATATACTTGTTTGTCGCACAGAACGCCATATTAATCAGGACATCCGCAAGAAGATTGCATTATTCTGTAACGTAAATGTAAACGCTGTTATTGAGTCTATTGATGCTTCTACTATTTACGACGTTCCGTTGTTGATGATGAAAGAGCAACTGGACAAAACCGTTTTAAGCAAATTAAAACTTGCACAGAAGAATGAACCGGATATGGAGAGTTGGAAGGATTTTCTTGGCCGATTAAAAAATCCGATCTCTGAAGTGGTTATAGGTGTAGTTGGTAAATATGTAGAGCTACCGGATGCTTATAAATCTATTACAGAATCATTTGTTCATGCTGGTGCCAGAAACGAATGCAAAGTTACGGTTGAATACATCCACTCGGAAGGCCTTTATCCTGACAATGCAAAAGAAAAATTAGGTCATTTAGATGGTTTACTTGTGGCGCCTGGTTTTGGGAGCAGGGGTATTGAAGGGAAAATTGATTCCATTAAATATGTAAGGGAAAACAATGTTCCATTCTTCGGCATTTGTCTTGGAATGCAGTGTGCAGTTATTGAATACGGACGCAACGTTCTCGGATTAACAGACGCCAACACTACTGAAATTGATGACCAAACTGAAAACCCGGTAATCAATATGATGGAGGAGCAAAAAAGCATTACCAATAAAGGTGGAACAATGCGTTTAGGTGCTTATGACTGCGATCTGAGAAAAGGAACGAAGGCATTTGCTGCCTACGGTAAGCCACATATTACAGAACGACACAGACATCGTTATGAATTCAATAACGCTTACCTTGAACAGTATGAGGAGGCTGGTATGATTGCATCTGGAGTAAATCCAGTTAGCAAACTGGTAGAGATTGTGGAGCTTAAAAACCATCCTTTCTTTATTGGAGGTCAGTTTCACCCTGAATTAAAATCAACAGTTGCAAATCCTCACCCACTTTTTGTTAAATTTGTCGCCGCTGCGATTGAGTTTGCGAAAAAGAAAATAAGATAATACGCGTTTAATTAACAAAAATGGATAGAAATACATTTACAGGATTGTTCCTGATCATGATCGTTCTTGCTGGTTCCTTCTACTTTTTTAAGCCTAGTGAGGCAGATATTAAGAAAGAAAAAGAAAGGATCGCAGCTGATTCAATACAAAAATCTGCAACTACTGCAAATCAAACCACTCTTCCTACTGCAACAGCTCCGGTAGCCGAAGTCGATTCTGCTACCTTAAATGGCCCTTTTGGCAAAAGCATAACTGGCACTGAAGCGGTTTCTACACTTGAAAACGAAAGCCTTAAATTGACTTTTACTAATAAAGGAGGTAAAATCTTATCAGCAGAAGTAAAGGGTCAGAAAAATTTTGAAGGTAAACCTGTTGTGTTATTTTCTGGAATTGAAAATAAATTTGGTCTTAATCTGAATATTGGTGGCAAAATAATCAATACCAATGACCTTTACTTTACCGCTACAACAAGCGCAACTACTTTAAGCATGCGCTCCAATTATTTGGCAGACAAGTATATTGAGTTTGTTTATGATTTAAAAGCCAACAGTAGTAATGTTGGTATGAATATTAATCTTAATGGATTAAACCAGGTAATTCAGGGCAATACCATCAACCTTAATTGGGAAACTACTTTAGTACAGCAAGAAAAAGACGTGGCTAACGAGCAACGTTACTCTGCTCCTTATTACAAATATTTAGATAAAAGTCCTGATCATTTAAGTGTAGCAAAAGACCAGAAAGAAGAATTAAAAGAAGGAAAAATAGAATGGTTTTCTTTCAAACAGCATTTTTTTTCTGCAGTACTTCTACCAGCTGTACCTTTTGAAAAAGGAGATATGGAGGTAAAAGTGAGTACTAAGCCCGGTCAAGTTAAATGGTATTCTGCTAATATGCAGCTGCAATTTAATCAGCTTGCGCAACAGAGTTATGCCATGAAATTTTATTTCGGCACGAATAAATTCTCTACACTTAAGGCACAAGGTAATGAGTTTGAAAAACAGATTGATATGGGCTATTGGCCATTAAAATACATCAATAGGTTTGTTGTATTGCCTTTCTTCAACTTCTTAGAGGGTTTTGGATGGAACTATGGTCTAATTATTCTCGTCCTTACTATAGCACTTAAAGCTGCAATGTCTCCGCTTACGTACAAATCATACGTATCAATGGCTAAGATGAGAATTCTTAAGCCTGAAATGGATGTAATAAAAGCGAAGGTTGGAGAAGACAATGCTACCCTCTTACAACAAGAATACCTTAAGCTTTATAAGCAAGTAGGTGTCAATCCCTTGGGAGGTTGTTTACCAATGTTACTTCAATTGCCTTTTGTGATGGCGTTTTTCTTTTTCTTCCCTAACTTATTTGAGCTTAGGGGTCATAGCTTCTTGTGGATGAAAGATCTTTCTACCTATGATGAGTTTATTAAATTTGGCGTTAAGCTACCGTTTATTGGAAACCACTTGAGTCTAATGTGTATCCTAATGACCATCTCTACCTTAATTTATACTTATTTCAACAACCAGATCTCGGGAGCAACCGGCCAAATGAAATATATAGGATATATTATGCCAATTGTTTTCCTTGGTGTACTAAATAGCTATCCTTCAGGATTGAACTATTATTACTTTCTTGCTAACATGCTAACTTTTGCGCAACAGTTCTTAATTAAATCGATGGTGGATGATGATAAGATTCACCGAACGTTGCAGGAAAACAAAATTAAGCCGGCGGAGCAAAAAAAGAAATCTAAATTTGGATCCAGATTAGACGACTATATGCGTCAGCAGAATCAGCTAAAACAGAAAAAAGATTAAATAAAAAAAGGCATCCTTCGAGATGCCTTTTTTTATTTAATCTTTTTCGTAATTTCCTGAATCATAACTTTCTTCTCCCAATAAGGCATTGTAAGCTTTTAGACCATAATAAGACAACACTCCTCAGTCAAAAAAACTTACCCATCTGACCTTAAAAATCCCGAACAAAATTATTTTATCAATCTCCAACGGATTATTAGTCTAAAACCTTATTTTGAACACAAAAAACAAAACAAATGGCATTAAGTAGAATTTGGTCTGCCTTTATAATAGTTGCAATTCTTGTAGGTTGCGCAAAGTGCTTTTTTTTGGGTCAGTCGGATATATTCAATTTAATGATTATTGGGAAGGCAGATGATCCAACCAATCTGTTAAAAGTTGATGGTGTAATAGAAACCTGCTGGACGGCCGTAAATATTTGCCTTAAACTAATCGGAATAATGGCGTTGTTTATGGGATTTATGAGCATAGCTGAAAAAGCAGGTGGGATCAGGTTACTTTCAAGAATAATCGCCCCATTCTTTTCAAAGCTTTTTCCTGATATTCCAAAAGGACACCCAGCCACGGGGCACATGGTGATGAATTTTTCAGCAAACCTCCTCGGTCTAGATAATGCAGCTACCCCTTTCGGCTTAAAGGCCATGGAGAGCTTGCAGGAATTAAATACAAACAAGGACACGGCTTCCAATGCACAAATTATGTTCCTGTGCTTACACGCCTCTGGATTAACGTTAATACCGGTAAGTATTATCGCCATAAGAGCATCATTAAATGCAAGCAATCCAACGGACATTTTTATACCCTGTATGATAGCCACATTTGTGGCTACTATAGCAGCAATGCTAATTGTATCTTTTAAACAGAGAATTAATATTTTGCAACCAGCTATTTTAGCTTGGGTATTAGGGCTATCTGCTGTTATTGCCTCATTGGTGCTTTACTTAGTTAAAATGAACACAGCGGAGCTTCAATTGTTCTCTGGGATTCTAAGTAATGGGCTACTACTTTTTATTTTTCTGATCATAGTATTAGGCGGTCTTTACAAAAACATAGATGTATTTGATTCATTTATAGAAGGTGCAAAAGGTGGATTTGAAACGGCTATTAAAATTATCCCCTATTTGGTAGGCATGCTAATAGCCATTAGCATGCTGCGTACCAGTGGTACGTTTGATATGATCATTAATGGATTAAAGTATGTATGTACTTTTTTTAACGCTGATTCCAGATTTATAGACGGTATACCTACAGCTCTGATTAGGCCATTAAGTGGTGGTGGTGCAAGAGGAATGATGGTAGATACCATTAAAACGCATGGTGCAGATTCATTTGCAGGCAGGTTATCAAGCATTTTGCAAGGATCTTCAGATACCACCTTTTATGTTATAGCGGTATACTTTGGGGCTGTAAACATTAAAAACACCCGTTATGCTATCGGCGCAATGCTTCTGGCAGACCTAGTGGGCATCTGCACTGCGATCGCTTTATGCTATTTGTTTTTTGGGTAATTACACAAATTAACTTTCTTTGCTCACGGTAAGTTCACTAATAATTTTTTGAAGGATAGTGGGTTCAACAGCTACATTTCTAGAACTTCTCCATGTAGAGGTTCCATCAATCCATACGCAAAACGAATGGTATCCATCAACAATAACTGCATAAGTTTCATGAAAATCATCCTGAATTCTCATACAAAAGCCTTTAACTGGCTTACCTTGAATATCAAACTGAAAGTTTAGGCAATCACTTAACATATAGATCTGGTTAGTTATGTTTTAACAAAACTCCACATAAAATGTTTTATTAAAGTTAAGTGTATAATAAATTATTGTGCAGGACTAAATTCGATACAAGAATCAAGAGGTATAGCGCAATTAATGCTCGTGGGTTTTAAGTAACAAATTGCGCATTTACCTTTTTAATTAAAATATCAATATCAAATGGCTTGGCTAAAAAATCATTAGGAGACCCTTGTTCTGTCAAAATATTGTGCAAATTATGGCTTGCTGATATCATCACTATCGGAATGTCACTTAGCAATTTATCAGACTTTATAGCCCTACAAATATCCCTACCATCAATTCCACCTAGCATAACATCTAATAATATTAGATCTGGCCTTGATAAAGAAATCATTTTGAAAACATCCCTACCGTTAGTTAATGTCAAAACCTCGTAACCTTCGTCCTCTAAAATGATTTTTATAATGTCAACTATATCGTTGTCATCATCTACCGCTAATATCCGTCTCGACATTTATTCATTGCTTTTGTAATTATGATAGTTGGCATAATAGCCATAAATATGCCAAAAAGGGTTTTTTTCAAAAAATAAGTGAATTACTAAATTTATTAGCATATTTACAAAATCTAATCAAGATCATAAAATGTTATACGCAGTTGTAGATATTGAAACCACTGGCGGATTTGCGTCAGGAAATGGTATAACAGAGATTTCTATACTTATTCATGATGGTGAAACTGTAGTAGACAAATATGAGACCCTAATTAATCCGCAACAATTTATTCCACAGCCCATTGAGGCTCTTACTGGCATCAGCAATGAAATGGTGGAAAATGCTCCCCTATTTATTCAAGTGGCGGCAAATATTTACGCACTGCTACACGATAAAATTTTTGTAGCCCACAATGTCAATTTCGATTTTTCATTTATAAAACATCAGTTACAGAATTGTAATTATGAATTGCAATGCAAAAAACTTTGTACCGTTCGTTTAAGTAGAAAGATACTTCCTGGTCATAGGTCATATAGCCTCGGAAAATTGTGTAATGATTTAAAAATAAAAATTAATAATAGGCACCGCGCTGGTGGAGATGCAGAAGCCACAGCGCAATTGTTAACGCTCCTGATAAATGCAGACAATGAGGGCCACATTAATAATTCATTAGGTAAATTATCCAAAGAACATGTTCTTCCACCGAACCTTCACCGATCTGAGATTGATAAACTTCCATCAACTCCGGGTGTATATTATTTCAAAGATCAAAAAGGAAAAGTCATTTACGTTGGAAAGGCCAAAAATTTGCATAAAAGGGTATGTACGCATTTCACCGGAAACAACACTGGTAAACAACGTCAAAATTTCTTAAAGGATATCTATAATATTGATGTAGAGATTTGCGGAACTGAATTGATGGCGTTTATACTAGAAGCTTCTGAAATCAGGAGACTGTGGCCAGAAAACAACCGTGCCTTGAAAAATTTTCAGCAGAAATACGCATTGTATTCTTTCGAGGATCAAAATGGCTATTTAAGAATGGGGGTTGACAAATTTAAAAAACAGGCAATGGTACTTTACAGCTTTGGTAGCATGTTGGAAGGGTATAATCTGCTAAAAATATTGATAAAGGAACATGTGTTATGTGAAAAGCTATGTTTTGTACAAAAGAACAGAACTGCTTGCACAGGTTATGAGAATGGGACTTGCAGTGGTGCTTGCATTTTGAAAGAATCTGCAGCAGCTTATAACGTAAGGGTCAAATATGCAATTAGTGAGTTAAAAGTGATGCTTCCGTCTTTTGCTGTTATAGATAAAGGTAGAAATGAAGAAGAAAAAAGCTGTTTATTGGTGGAAAATGGAATATTTTATGGCATGGGATACATTTCTACCCTAAGCGATGTTAAAAAATGTAGTTTATTGAAAGCAGCCTTACAACCCTATCAGTCAAATAATTATATCGTACATATGATCAGCTCTTATGTAGATCGGTTCCCCGATAAAAAAATTTCGATTTAAAGATTTGTTCATTTACATCGTAAATTCTATATTTGCGACTTCTATAACAGGAAACGCATCCATAGCTCAGCTGGATAGAGCAACGGTTTTCTAAACCGTAGGTCATAGGTTCGAATCCTATTGGGTGTACTTCGGAGCTTTTTGTTCCAAAATCAAAAACGAAAAACACTTCTGGGTGGTAGCAGAAGTGTTTTTGTCAAAAAAAATCCCAAAACACTTATAGATTCCTGTGGCAACATTTTGCCAACATTTTTTTACTCATTTCTATGGAAACGGGATTAAATACAAATTGTACGATTTACACGTACATCAACAAGCACAGGGCAAGACCGGACGGCCGTGCCCGCATCTACATCCGGCTAACCATTAAA
>JANXVH010000109.1 GCA_025351765.1 Pedobacter sp. | reverse complement strand
GGACGCGCTGCGGCCTATCGGACCGGCTGTCGCCGAAAGGTCACCCCCAATAGTAAAGCTGCTTTCCATTTTCGTCAGGTTGCTGCGGTGCCTGACAAACAGGATAAGATCAACCGACTGTACGCCTGCCTGAAGACCCAGACTTCCGCCGGTAATGGTAATAAAGGAGGGGTTACTCCAACTGTCATTGGCAAGTTTTGCCAAGGCGATTCCCTTGCCCCGTTTTCCACCAATACCCAATCCGGCATTGATCATTTTGGGTATAATAATAATCCCTTCAGACTGATCAAACAACTCATGAGGGATTTGTTCTTTCATCTTTTTAAAGTCAGTTAACACCACTACAGCCTGGTTTATTTTGGACTTTTCCGCGCTTTGGGCAGATACCAACAACGGAATTACGTTAACGATCAACTCTATGCAAATCGTTATACAAATTATTTTTAATTTTTTCATGGTATATTGTTTTATGTAAACAAATGACGGGCAAATCTGCTCGTTGTCTATTACCGTAATAGCTCAACCGTCTGTTTTATCGTTTCAAGCCCGAAATACTTAGCTTGAATCAACTGATTGTCTCGAAAAGATTAGTCCTTATGTTCACGTAGTTACGCGGTAATTGACGAAAAGTCAAAACGCTTTATACCATGGATCAGCGGTTTCAGGATACGGATAAGGTGTTTCGACCTATTTCACTGATTCTCTACAGTTTTGAAACCTAATTTGGTCGCATGAACTGCAAATTTCTCGGATGCCTGTTACTCTTGTTCTTTTCTCTTACGTGCCGTGGGCAGGATACCATTCCGTCATTCGATCTGCGGTTACTGGAACATTTGAACCATGCCGCAGGACCTGATGATAAAAAATGGCTGGCGGCATCCAACAGCCTGAATTATGTGGTGCTGGCGACCCCTGTCGTCATGGAAATCACTGGGTTTGTGGGTCATAACAATAGCCTCAAAAACGATGGCTTGCAGACGGGCATATCGCTGGCATTAACCGCTGTGGTTACCTACTCGCTCAAGGTTATTGTGAAGAGAAAGCGGCCTTACCTTGCATATCCTGAATTGATCACCGGAAAATCCACGGAAACAACCTATTCTTTTCCATCCGGCCATACCTCCATAGCCTTTGCTACCGCCACCGCACTGTCGCTTTCTTTTCCAAAATGGTATGTTATCGGGCCCGCCTATAGCTATGCACTTTTGGTTGCCTACTCGCGCAGTTACCTCGGCGTACATTATCCCGGAGATATCCTTGCAGGAGCCATAATTGGCACGGGAGCATCGCTTTTGACTTGGCGATTGCAAAAAGGGCTACATTTTGGCTTTAAGGTACCCATCAGGTGACTGTCAGAAATTAACGTTTATGCTCAATTTAAGGCCATACTTGGACACACCCAGATGGTCCAGGTAATTGAATCTCCTAATGCCGTCCAGCCGCAATACTTTAAAGATGTTGCCGATACCAACCCCTGCTTCTGTATACGGTGTATGGCCCAGGGCATAAGTGCCTGAAGCACCGGCTGCAGCCGGCGGGAAATTGTATAATCCACTGGTGAGCGCCGGATTGTTTCCTGCGCGTAAACCGCCATAAAGTACTTTAAATGTCAGGTACTCCCGCCAGTTTAACCGGTCTATCAATGGCACCTTGTTCAGGAAGAAACCGTTGAAGCTTTGGGTAATATTTAAGCCCGCATAATGATCACTCACAAATTCCAGGTAATGCATCTGGTTATAAGCGTTGGGATCATAGGCAATTGACTGATTGGCAGTGCTGATGTTCAATAAGGGATAAGGCACTTTTCCGGTAATCAGTCCACCCAGCAAAGTAACGTCCGCAAATCCCAATTGAGATAGGTAAAAGCGCTTAACAATAGTACCTGTAAATGAATTGTAATTATTGGTACTGCCAAAAACACCTTTCATTCCTTTGGTAGCGAATAAGGTAAAGATCGGATATTTGTTTTTGATGCTGTTACGGGTATCGGTTCCCTGGTAAATTTGCTCGTGAGGCGCATAACGTAAGGCCAATGTAAATCCGCTGGATGTGATATGATCAACTTCGGTTTGCTGCGCATCGTTACGGGTATAGGTCAGTGATCCAGCTGTAGCTTGTTGCCTGTTAAAGAATCCGGCATCGAAGGAAAAGTGATTATCAAACTCTTTGACATAATCTGCTTTGTAATCCTGGTTGTAGAAATAATAACGGTTGTTGCCGCTCTGAAAGGACGAGAGCGGTGTCCGGAAATTTCCATTAGCAGAGTTATCGCCAGGCAGGCCGATATCATACTGTTCACTAAATTTCAAATATTCGTTAGGAAAGCGATATGGAGGCGTTTTGTTAAAGGAGTAATAAATCGTTTCGTTATGCTTGAACTGATGATCACGCATTCCTTCAGCTAAATAACCTTCGAGGTATAGGGTATTATTTAACTTCGGCGTAGTCCGCCCGCCAATCCCTAAACGCAGTCCTTCTACCGAACTATAGGCTACCAGTTCTGTTGTATTAAATTGAAAAGGCCCGACATCAGCAAACCCGCCGGCAAATGTAGAAGCAATCCAGGTAGCGCGCTTAAATGATTTCATTGTCTCGAGGCGGCCTACACGTTTATAGTAATCGTCGTCTTTTTTTGGCATCGTATCGGGACGATGTTGCAACCAGTCACTGCTGTCCGGCCTGTTAAAGCCGGGCGCGGACTGCTCGCTTTTACCCTGATAAAAAGCTTGGTCCAACGGCTGATCAGCGATATAATTTGAGTAAGCGATAGTTCGCTCTCCCTTTACACCAAACCCTTTGTTTTTAAAGATACCGAAGTCAATGTTGGCATCACTCTTGGTCAAAAAGTATCGCCCGGAAGTTTGCTTTTCAAAATCCAGATCGATCTTCAGGCTGCGCAAAAAGTTAATATTGATATGGTTGTTCACGTTCAATTCACAGGATGTTACGGCATAAGTTCCGTTCATAGCTACCAGCAAGTGCCCTTCAAAAAGCAGGTCACCTTTATTACGGGGCGTAAAGCTTAATTCAATTAAGGTATCCTTTCCTGATCTAATGGTATCCGTGATGAAAAACTTGTAAAAGTCAGGCGCGTGGTTAGCGATGGGGCTTAACAGCTGGTAATTTAAAAGAAAAATATTATTCTCATAAATGTCGATCCTGTT